>NZ_JANGBE010000080.1:0-778 GCF_024462255.1 Flavonifractor sp. DFI.6.63
ATGGCGATTTTATTAAGTCCTTTGTGGAGCATGGCTTTATACTTGGTTTGATGGTTGCCCGTTATGATCATACCTATCAGCAAGGTCTTGAACGTTTCTGGAGCCGTAAGGATCGCTTTGATTATTATTGGCCGGTCTTCGCTAATATTGGCGAACAGGCTGTACTTAACAAGGAGATTTATGCAACTGGTCAGGCTACTGATAATGAGGTTTTTGGCTATCAGGAAGCGTGGGCCGATTATCGGTATAAGCCTTCCCGTGTGTGTGGTGAGATGCGCTCTAAAGCGCAGACTTCGCTTGATGTTTGGCATTTGGCTGACGATTATTCTAAGCTGCCTTCGCTTTCGGATGCGTGGATCCGCGAGGATAAGGCTAATGTAGATCGTGTCCTGGCAGTTACCAGTGCGGTTTCTAACCAGATGTTTGCTGATATTTATGTGCAGTGTAAGGCTACCCGGCCTATGCCTGTGTATTCTATTCCCGGTCTCATTGATCATCATTGACGGAGGTTGACTTATGGCTTATAATGCTGGTAGTGGCGTGCAGATGCCGATCTGGCAAGTCGAGAAAAGTAGCCAGCTGCCCACTACTGGGCAGCTGGCTACCGGCATTGGTGCTTTGCAGAGTATTGCGAAAAATAATACGGCGGCTTCCGCGAAGGAGGCCGAGAAGCTGCGTGAATGGCAAGTGCAGCAGGCTCAGATTGCCCGTGATTATAATTCTGCCGAGGCCCGGAAGAATCGTGATTGGCAAGAACGCATGTCAAATACTGCTCATC
>NZ_JANGBE010000081.1:0-647 GCF_024462255.1 Flavonifractor sp. DFI.6.63
AAGTACAATTTGCTGTCGGTTATAAGAAGAAAACGATATGTAAGATATGGGGAAGGTCTGCACAAATACCCCAATCTGTTGAACAGAGATTTCACCGCTGAATGTCCGAATCAAAAATGGGTAACGGACATTTCGTACATCAGCACTGGACAAGGAACCTTGTACTTATCCATCATCCGAGATCTCTATGACAACAGCATCGTTATCTACAAGACCGCCACGAACCAGAATGTCAACCTGGTACTGAATACGATCAAGGCGGCCAAGAAGAAAGAAAAGGTCACTGCAGAGCTGCAACTCCACAGTGACCAGGGTGCTCAGTACGCCTCAGAAGCATATTTTGAGCTAACTCAAAGATACGGGATTACGCCCTCAATGTCAAGACGCGGAAATCCGTATGACAACGCTCTGGCTGAAAATTTCTTTTCTATTCTCAAAACAGAGTGCATCTACAGAACCAAAATCAATTCTTTTGCCGAGGCCAGAGCGCTCATTGACGATTATATTTTCTTTTACAATCACCAGCGCATTCAATCAAAAACAAAACTGACGCCTCTGGAATTGCGCCGCCAGTTTGCTGCTTGAAAATCTCATAGTCCTATATTAGGGGCGTTTTTGTGCTGTCCGCACAATCGGGGGCGGTTCAA
>NZ_JANGBE010000082.1:0-591 GCF_024462255.1 Flavonifractor sp. DFI.6.63
CGTGGGGCACTCCGCCATGACCATGCTCTACGGCGCGGTGGCCCTGGGCGGCCATATCCGCGTCGGCATGGAGGACAACGTCATGTACTCCAAGGGCAAGCTGGCCGACAGCAACGTGCAGTTTGTCGACCGCGCCCGCCGCGTCATCGAGGAGTTCGGCAGGGAAGTCGCCACGCCCGACGAGGCCCGTGAGATCCTCAGCCTGAAGCGTTAGCGGCCCACTTTCCGCGGCAGGAAAGGGGGGGCGCCCAATGAAGGTGCGCATTATTGCCTTCAGGCGTCCTCCCAAGTTTTTAAGCGGGACCCCTGCGACGCTAAAACGGGGCCGCTGTCCGACGGACAGCGGCCCCTCAGCTTGTCAAAAAAGGCCTTTGGCCTTTTTCGACAGAAGAATACATGACGGACAGGGCTCGATTCTTGCAGAAAAGTCGCCCTGTCCGTCATGAGAGGTGTCATTTCCGACGCGCATGTCGCCGGAAATGACGGAGCTTCCTTTCCTTCCATCGTCTGCGGACGACGAACTCTGCGAGGCTCTTCCCCCAGGAGGGTTTTTCGACAGCCTACGGGGCCGCTGTCCGTCGGACAGCGGCC
>NZ_JANGBE010000083.1:0-558 GCF_024462255.1 Flavonifractor sp. DFI.6.63
CGACTTCACCCCGTATTCGACGCTCCCCTACCCCTGTCCTAAGACAAGCCCAAGCTTCGGTTACATGCTTAGCCCCGTTATATTTTCCGCGCAGAGTCACTCGACCAGTGAGCTATTACGCACTCTTTTAATGAGTGGCTGCTTCTAAGCCAACATCCTGGTTGTTTTCGCAACTCCACATCGTTTTCCACTTAGCATGTATTTGGGACCTTAGCTGTGGGTCTGGGCTGTTTCCCTTTTGACCACGAGACTTATCTCACGTAGTCTGACTGCTAGTCATCAATTAGCCGGCATTCAGAGTTTGATAGGGTTCAGTAACCTTATCGGCCCCTAGCCCATTCAGTGCTTTACCTCCGGTAATCTAAACTAACGCTAGCCCTAAAGCTATTTCGGGGAGAACCAGCTATCTCCGAGTTCGATTGGAATTTCACCGCTACCCACAAGTCATCGCCGGTCATTGCAACGAACGTGCGTTCGGTCCTCCATGGGGTTTTACCCCCACTTCAACCTGCTCATGGGTAGGTCACCCGGTTTCGGGTCTATTGCCACTGACTTTAT
>NZ_JANGBE010000084.1:0-513 GCF_024462255.1 Flavonifractor sp. DFI.6.63
CTGCTGCTACTCGCTACGTGTCCGATCAGTCTCTTGCTGGTACTAAGTATGCCTCTGATCAGTCTGCTGCTGCCTCGAAGGTTGCGGCTGCGATTCATGCTTCTGCTGCTAAGTATGGCTATGATGTAAATGCTATGACTCAGAAGGAGATCGCTTCTTTTAACGCTGAGGTTAATCGTGAGCTTCAGGCTGCTGGTTTTCAGCATGAATTTGATATTAAAGAGGCATTTCCGAATAATGCATGGAATGCGCTTGGTGATCTTATTACGGACGCTAAGAATGATGTTAGGAATGTTGATTTACCTTGGGGTAATAACATTTTTGATTACTTCGGCGATCTTGCTGGCCGTGTAAAAGATTTTTGGACTAAGGATCGTAAAAAATAGCTCGCGACTGAGGCTGGAGGGCGTTTCAGTGGGAACCAATACATACTTGATATATTGGTTCCCACTGACACCACCAGATTTCCGAGTACGGAGAGGGTGTTGTAACTGAGTTGTTTTCATCCTATGA
>NZ_JANGBE010000085.1:0-495 GCF_024462255.1 Flavonifractor sp. DFI.6.63
ATTATAATTCTGCCGAGGCCCGGAAGAATCGTGATTGGCAAGAACGCATGTCAAATACTGCTCATCAGAGAGAGGTGCGTGATTTAATTGCCGCTGGCCTTAATCCTGTTTTGTCTGTTACTGGTGGGAGTGGAAGCGCTGTTACCAGTGGTGCGACGGCTTCCACCTCTTCCCCGAACGGTTCTATGGGTTCTGTTGATACTTCTGGTACTGGTGCTGTTGCTGGTCTCCTTAGTAGTTTTCTGTCTTCCATGATGTCTTTGGAGGCTACACGTGTATCTGCTCAGTCTAATCAGGCTGTCGCGGATAAGTATACCGCTATGTCAAAATATACCAGTGAATTGGCTGCTGAGACGCAATTGTCTACGGCTAATATTCAGGCTGCTGCTACTCGCTACGTGTCCGATCAGTCTCTTGCTGGTACTAAGTATGCCTCTGATCAGTCTGCTGCTGCCTCGAAGGTTGCGGCTGCGATTCATGCTTCTGCTGCTAAGT
>NZ_JANGBE010000086.1:0-489 GCF_024462255.1 Flavonifractor sp. DFI.6.63
CTGAACGCCACCGACGAGACGCGCCAGATCCACCTGGAGCAGCTGCGCCCCGAGATGGGCTCCTATGACTGCGGCTCCATGAACTGGCTGCACACCAGCCTGTTCATCAACTCCCCCGCGTTCCTGGAGCAGCTGGGCAGGAATATGCAGGAGTGGGGCGTCAAGCCCGAGATCGAGGCGTTTGACCCCGGCATGATCTACAACGCCCAGTACTACCTGAAGAAGGGCGTGCTGAAGGGGCCGCTGCACTTCCAGTTCTGCATGGGCTGCGCCAACGGCATCGCCGGCAGCATGAAGAACCTGGTCTTTATGAAGGAGACCATGGAGGCCGCCTGTCCCGGCTCCACCTGGAGCTGCTTCGGCGTGGGGCACTCCGCCATGACCATGCTCTACGGCGCGGTGGCCCTGGGCGGCCATATCCGCGTCGGCATGGAGGACAACGTCATGTACTCCAAGGGCAAGCTGGCCGACAGCAACGTGCAGTTTGTC
>NZ_JANGBE010000087.1:0-480 GCF_024462255.1 Flavonifractor sp. DFI.6.63
TAGGGCTTGTTTGAAAAATAAAAGTTGCACAATAAAGCAAGTTATGCGAAGCTAAGGGCATGAAACGATATGAATTAACAAAAGAACAATGGGAACGGATCAAACCGTTGCTGCCGCCGGAAGAAACAGGAAAGCGTGGCCGCCCCCGAAAAGATAATCGTACGATGCTCAACGGGATGCTCTGGATTGTCCGGAGCGGTGCTCAGTGGCGTGAGCTGCCGGCGGCCTATGGCCCCTGGCAGTCTGTGTACGCACGATTCTCCAAGTGGCGGGATGACGGCACACTGGAGGCGGTATTTCACGCGCTGTCCGGGGACGCGGACATGGAGAATCTGAGCGTAGACTCCACTTGCGTAAAGGTACATGAAAGCGCAAATGGCGGGGAAAAAAACAGCGGATAAGGCGGTTGGCCGTACCAGAGGTGGGTGGAACACAAAACTCCACGCGGTAGTGGACGGTTTGGGAAACCCGGTGGAGTTC
>NZ_JANGBE010000088.1:0-461 GCF_024462255.1 Flavonifractor sp. DFI.6.63
GTGGTTTCGCAGAATCGCCACCAGATATGACAAGTCGGATGCTTCCTTCCTGGCCTTTGTGTATCTTGCCTCCATCGCTATTTTGTTGCTTTAGCACAATCTCCACCTTTTTTCAAACAAGCCCTAACCTCCTTCAATTTTGGTGTATTGCACAAAAATGAGCGTTGATTTTCTATCGAAAAATTTTCTCCTTTCCAAGTCCACCACGCAAGAAAGCCGCCCAGATTTTATCCGGACGGCTTTCAGCGTAATGTGATAGACTTTTATTTTATTTTTTCGGATTGTAGGCTCCGAAAAGCCTTATATTTGCAGTTTTCCTATTTTATATGGCCCTTAATAGCCTCTAGCCCAGAAATGGCGATTTCCATACTTGTACTTTAAATTTGCGTGCCGATCGAATATCATCAGACTGCTCTTTCCTTTCAGATACCCCATAATCTGAGATACACCATACTTCGGCG
>NZ_JANGBE010000089.1:0-449 GCF_024462255.1 Flavonifractor sp. DFI.6.63
CTAGCCCAGAAATGGCGATTTCCATACTTGTACTTTAAATTTGCGTGCCGATCGAATATCATCAGACTGCTCTTTCCTTTCAGATACCCCATAATCTGAGATACACCATACTTCGGCGGGATACTTACAAGCATATGAATATGGTCCGGACAAGCTTTTGCTTCTATGATTTCTACTCCTTTTTGCTGGCATAACTTTCGCAAAATTACCCCTATATCCTGTCTGATCTGCCCATATATCTCCATCCTCCGATATTTCGGTGCAAACACAATATGATATTGACATCTCCAACTCGTATGCTCTAAACTGCTTATGTCTTTGTCTTTCACGATGAAGACCTCCCTGTTATCGTAGTTGTGTGGTCGGCAAACCACTTTTACTTTAACAGGGAGCCTTTTTCTTTTCTACTTTTCTCCTCGCTATAAGCTACTTTTTTACCCCCGGCTTAG
>NZ_JANGBE010000009.1:0-104325 GCF_024462255.1 Flavonifractor sp. DFI.6.63
CGCTGTTCAGCGAGGGCCGCAGAATGGGGTCGTCCACCGGGTCCTCCACCTTTTTCCCAAACAGATATACCTGCATCTTCCGCTTCCGGATGCTCTCAATGTACTCCTCGCCCGTCATCAGTGACATTGCAATCACTCCTGTCTGTTTTTTGTGATGCCGAGTATCTCACGCGCCTCGTCTGAAGTGGCGGCCTGACGTCCAAACTCATTCGCCACCCGCTTGACTCTCTCTACGAATTGCTCGTTTGAGCGAGCCAACTGGCCATGGTTGTAATATACGTTATCCTCCAGGCCCACGCGAATGTTTCCCCCCAGTGCCAGCGCTGCAAGAAGCACCTCGTTGGCACCTCGCCCGATGCCAAAGGCGCCCCAAGTACAATTTTCCGGCAGATGATTAACGAGGTACAGCAGGTTTTCCACCGTGGCCTCCATACCGCCTGGAGCGCCCAGACACAACTGAAAGTGGGCCGGAGCCTGAATGATCCCCTTTTTTAGGTAATATTTTGCGGTGTTTAGCATCCCAATGTCAAAGACCTCGATCTCCGGCTTAACTCCCGCTGCGATCATTGCGTTGCCGCACCGTTCCAGAAACTCCGGCTCATTCATAAAAACCACCTTATTGAGCCAGTTCATCGTACCTGCGTCAAAGGATGCCAGTTCAGGCTTTAACTCCCGAAAAGGCTTGATTCGATCTTCCCAAGAGAAGCCTTGTCCGCCGGAGGAGGTCAGATTGAGTACCACCGGACACTTGGCTTGCCGAATAAGCCCCACAGTATCTTGAAATTTATCAAAGCGCATACTGCCCTGATCGTTATCGTCCCGGACATGGATATGCACCACGGCCGCCCCGGCTTCCCAACAACGAATGGCGGCTTTTGCGATTTCTTCCGGCTGGGTGGGTAAGGCGGGATTGTCCTGCTTTGTGGTGACCGCACCGGTCAGAGCTGCGGTAATGATAACTTTATCGGTACGGTTCAGCCGTTTTGTTTGGTACATACGCAGTAGCTCCTTAATTTAATAGCATAGGAATAACTGATACTTTTCCCTGCCGGATCTCCTTTAGGGAACCAAGTTTTCGATCACGACCGCCGTTCCCATGCCGCCGCCCGCGCACAGGGTGGCCAGTCCATAGCGGCCATGGCGCTTTGCCAGCTCATTCATCAGCGTAATAACGATTCTGGAGCCGGTGGCTCCCACTGGGTGCCCCAAGGAAATACCGCCGCCATTGACGTTCAGCTTGTTTTGATCAATGCCCAGTTCCTGGGCGCATGCCAAAGTCTGGGCGGCAAATGCCTCGTTGATCTCCACCAGATCAACCTCCTCCATGGTCAGCCCCGCCTTCACCAAAGCCTTCCGACTGGCGCTGATGGGGCCAATCCCCATCAGCGCGGGATCCACGCCGGTCGTGCCTACAGATACGATCCGGCACAGGGTGGGACAGCCCAGCTGCTGGGCCTTCTCTTCGCTCATTACGATGACGCCGGAAGCGGCGTCATTCATGCCGGAAGCGTTTCCGGCGGTCACAGAGCCGTTTTCCTGGAATGTTGCCTTGAGCGCCGCCAACTGTTCCAGACTGGTCTGACGGGGATACTCGTCGGTGTCGATTTGCTGCTCTCCATTGCGGGTTTTCACCGTCACCGGGACGATTTCCTCTCGGAAGCGGTTGGCGTTAATTGCCGTTGCCGCCCGTTGTTGACTCTGCAGGGCGTAGCGGTCCATCGCTTCACGGGTAATGCCGTAGCGCGCGGCCACATTTTCCGCTGTCACTCCCATGGCGGGCCCAACACCCAGATTGGTCAGTGAATCCCACATGGAATCCCGTAACTCCAGGTGCCCGTATTTCTTCCCGCCGCGGATGCCAAACGCCATATGCGGGGCATTGGTCATGCTGTCTGCGCCGCCCGCCATGATGCAGGACGCTTCGCCCGCCTTGATCTGGTAATAGGCCATTTGAATGGAGGACATGGAAGAAGTACAGTTGCGGTGGACTGTGATACCGGGTACCGTTTCAGGGATTCCGGCCTTGATCAGTGCGACTCGTGCCAGGTTATTCTCCAGGTATGTACGCTGGTAGTTGCACCCCCAAATCACATCGTCCAGGAGCACAGGATCGATTTTTGACCGGTGCACGAGTGCCTGCATGACCGGAATACTCAGATCCAGAGCGGTCAAATCCTTATACTGACCATTGATCGTTCCAATCGCGGTACGGCACCCCGCTGTAATTACGACGTTGCTCATTGTTTCTTTTCCTTTCTGAGAAAAGGCCGATTGCCGCCTGCATAGGTCGGCTCGACGCTTTCCCAAGGTCCAAATGCGGGGCGGTGCAGCCTGACTTCCGATGCCGCCCCGCATTGGAGGTTCTGTTTCTTTTGGGGCCCTTGGCCGGTGGTATCCTTCCTTGTATTCCGGGACAACGAGCCGATTCTTTCCCGGACAGCAGGGTATCCCGACCACGTTCGTCAAAGCCGCCCCAAAGCACGGGTCACCGTGATGAGACCCCGTGTCAAGTTTTCGTTGCTCTCTTTAATCCGTTCCTCACTCCACGGCTGAAAGCCTTCGCCGCTCTTGAAGCCCAATTTTCCGTGTTCCATCAGATTGGTGAGCATCCGGGAGGGCTGGGTGGAGCTTTCGATGTGTGGGAACAGATACTTGTGGATGGAATAGGTCAGGTCGGTGCCGCCGCGGTCGATGACCTCCATAGGCCCAGACACGCCCAAGCGCATACCGAAGCCATACTTGATGGCGTTGTCTACGTCCGCTGGGTCGGCAATTTCATTTTCCACAATGGAGATTGCTTCCCGGAAGAGGGCGTGCTGCATCCGGTTGGCCAGAAAGCCCGGCACATCTTTTTTGACAACCACGGGCATTTTATGGGCGCCCTTCAGGACTTCACACATTTCAGAAAGGACCGCTGGATCGGCGTACTTGGTGTTGATCACCTCCACCAACGGAATCAAATAGGCCGGATTCCAGAAGTGCGTGCCAATAATGCGCTCCTTATGAACCGACTTTTCCGCAATCTCGGTCACGCTGATTGCCGACGTGTTGGTTGTCAAGATGGTAGAGGGGGGGCACAATTGATCCAGTTTTTGAAAATAATCCTGCTTAACCGCCAGATTCTCCACAATACATTCGATTATGACCTGTGCAAAATCGGCTGCTTCCTCCAGGCTCTCAGTGAATGAGACGCGGGAGAGAACCTGTTCCATGCACGCCTGGGGAAGAACACCCTCTTCCGTCAAAATTGCCAGGTTGGCCGTCATGGTCTCCACAGGGCGGCTGCGCGTTTTATCGTCATATACGTAAATAAGCTTTACATCGTGTCCGGCAGCCGCAAACATCTGAGCAATCCCGACGCCCATGGTTCCGGCCCCCAGAATCGCAATTTTTTTCTTTTCAGCCATAAGTGTTGTTCGCCGTCTTTCTCTGGAATCAATACACGCCGTACTTGTAGACGCGGTCGGGGACGTCCTTGTTGAGCTTGTCCTCATCAATAAACGCGACGGCGCGCACGATCGTGCCGTCGCCCATATACCACCGCAGGGGGAATGCGCAGAACATAAATCTCTGGCCCTTGACCTTTTCAATATCGCCGCCCAGGTTTTCGATGCCCATGACGTTGTTGCCCAGCAGGATCTCATGCACCGGCTCCCATTCCGGGAAATCTTCCAGGGGCGAGTGGCCAAACTCCTTGATATACTGCTCAACGATCCGGGGGACATAGGGGCCGGGGCCGTGTTCGGCCGCATACGTATACAGGATGTGATCCAGCGCCTGCAGGTCGAAGCCGACGCCCTTCACCTTGTGGTCGACGAACCAGTGTGCGCCTTCAATAGAAAGGCCGGGACTGTACGCAAAATAGTCGTCATTTTCGCCCCAGCGCTGATTCATGCCGGTACAGATCAGCACCCAGTCGCCTTCTTTGATGCCGCCCTCCACTCTGGCCGCCGCATTCTCGATATCCGCTACGGTGATCAGCTCCCAGTGCTTTTTGGGGATGTCCAGACAGACCGCTTCCCCGTAATAATTCTCCAGCGGGAGCTCATGGGTATACGGGGATTCCGGGATCACGTGGGAGGGGGAGTCGGCATGGGTTGAGTTGTGCATGTGGAAGTCGTTAAAGGTCTGAAGCAGCCGATAATGCATAGGCATATGCTGCACCCGGTCGATGTGGAAATCGCCGTTGGACGGCCACAGCGGATTACCGCGGCCAAAGGGGTGGGACAGGTCTACGAGCACTTGCTTTCCCATGATGGATTGCTTCCTTTCGAGTTGAACCGTTTTGTTATCAGTTGAACATAGCGTTTGGAATAAATGTAGACAAGCCTGGGATAAAGATAAATAGAGCCGTAATAATAATCATGATTACCAGATATGGCATGGACCCTTTAAAGATCCCCATCACATCGACATCTTTGGGGGCGACCGCCTTCACAGAGTATACACAAAGGCCCACAGGCGGGGTCAGGCCGCCCATGTGGAGCGCCAAGATTGCCACCATATCAAACTGGATCGGATCAATCCCCAGCGCCACGGCCGCTGGGTAGAACACGGGGATCGTCAGCGCAATGCTGGAGTACGCATCAATAAAGCAGCCCAAAATAACGAAGACCACCACGGCCGCAAAAAGGAACACAATGGGACTCAAGTTTGCCTTGGTCACGAGGTTGGTCAGGGCTTGGGCCAATCCGGAGACAGTCATGAACTTGGCAAACATACCAGAGCAAGCCAGAATTAAAAACAGCATGGTCATATTTTCCACTGTATCCATAATAGCCCGCCAAATTTTTTTGAAGGGAGTGCGCTTGATCAAGCCCATGATAAAGAATACCAGGCATCCGATGGCCCCGGCTTCCGCCGAACTGCAGATTCCGAAAAAGATGCCGCCGATGATGACCACCGCTACAATGGCAATGGGGATCAGATCCTTCAGGGAGATAAACTTCTCCTTCCAGGTATAGTTCTGCGTCACGCGGGGAAAGAGCTTGGGGCGTACGATCGCCGTCCCCACGGTAAACAGCGAGAAGCCGATGGCCAGAGCTAGTCCGGGCGAAATCGCCGCCATCAGAAGCCGCCCGATGGAATCCCCGGACAGGGCGCCGAAAATGACGATCATGATGCTGGGCGGAATAAACTGCCCGATGTTTCCGGATGCCGCAATCAAGCCATAGGTTAGATTCTGGTCATATCCGTAACGCTTCATCTCAGGGGCGGCGATCTTAGCGAAAACGGAGCCGGTGACTAGCGCAGACCCATTCAGCGTACCGAAAGCAGTACATCCCAGGGTGGTCGCCACGCCTAGTCCGCCCGGAATTTTTCCCAGCCATTTGGCCAATGTGTCATAGCACTCTGTGCTGATTCCAATTCCGGTGGCCAGCATTCCCATCAGGATAAACAGGGGAATCACGGCATAGTCAAATGTAGCAATACCTGTATACGCCTGCATACCAACCATAGAAATCGCCCGGTCAACACCCATACATGCGACTAAGCCAAAAAATCCAACGCTGCCCAGTGCAACGGCAATATGTACTCCCATCAGAACCAGCGTGATCAGCGCAATAATACCGATGATGGCAATGATGATACTTGCGTTCATTGTGCTTCTCCATCCTTTCCGGACGCATCTGCTTGTCCCGCGGCGTCCGTATTGAACACGCCAAGCTCCTCCGCGCTGGGAAGGTCGGACTTAATGAGGATCGGCGCGACGCGGTCGGGCCGCGCGATACCCATGGCGCAGTAGATCGTCATAAACGCTCCCTGTACCGCGAGGAGTACCCAGCCTAAAAAGGCCCCAAATTTTCCGATAAAGACATAAACCGTAACGGAAGCCACCGACTTCTCCTTAATGAGCCAGGAAGCCCAGAACACGCCCCAGGAGGCTTTGATCATTACGATAAACAGGATAGTGGCCAACAGATAAATCAGAAAACTGGCCACGTGCTTGACGCGTCCGTGGAACTTGTCATAAATTGCACCCAGTTGCATGTGCTGGCCCTTGAGCAGCGTATAGGACATGCCTGCATAAGCCACCCATGCCATAAGCATGGTGACAACTTCCGTCGCACCCTTAATGGGGGAATTAAACAGATAACGCATCAATACATCCAGACAGATTAATACCATATTGAACAGCATTACGCCGGCTGATATCCAAGCGAAAAACTGCATCAGCATTTCCGGTTTTTCATAAAACAGTCGATGCTTTTTGGCCCTTGGCATAGTTATCCTCCTCTCCTTTGGCGGACCGGCCCGGAGTATTCCAGGCCGGTCCCTCCGCACGTCACTGGATATACGGGGCAGTATCAAATGCCCATGTATAGCCCAGCTCTTCTCCGGCCTTGATATAGGTGGACATGATTGCCGCGCCATCATATCCCAGCGCGGTAACGTCGTCGATCCAGGTCTGCAGGGTATCCTGATAGGTCAGTGCGGTCTCGGCCCAAGAAGCCTTTTCTTCATCTGACAGAGGAGAGATCGTCACACCGTTGCTCTTCATCTCTTCGACCCAACCGTCCATCTGTTCCTGCTCCCACTGTTGGAACTCCGCCATGGCTTCGTCCGCGCACGCTTGAAACAGGGTTTTCGTGGCGTCGTCCAGGGAATCCCATACCGCCTTATTAATGCAGATCGTATCGTTGTTGCGGGCGCCCAGACCAACCTCCAGGCAATAGTCCTCTACCTCATAGAGCTTATAATCGCAATAGATGCTGTCGTATACGAAAGAGCCGGTGGCCACACCCGTTTTGATGGTCTGATACAAATCTGCCGCAGGGGCGCTGACCGGCACTGCGCCGATGGATTCAAACCAGGGGATGTAATATACGCCGCCCAGGGTGAGCTTCATGCCGTTGAGCTGGGAGGTTGATGTGATGGAATTTTTGGAGTACAGTTTATAGGGTTCGTTCCCCTTCCAGGCAAGGCAGACGACGCCATTCTTTTCATATTCTCCATAAAACTCTGGATGTTCCTGGCTGACTCGGTACATCAGCTGTGCAGCTAAATTGGGGTCGCTGGGGGCAAATGGGATACAGTATGTAATTTGGGACAAGGGCAGATTACTGGGCGTGTACAGCGTACATACCGTACCCAGGTCTGCGATCCCACTCCCGATTGTGGTCAGGTTGTCCGTCGCCTTGCCCAATTGAGCGTTGTAGTACACCTCGAAGGTAATTGCGCCGCCGGAGCGCTCGGTTACTAGATCTGTAAAAAGCTGAATATCATGGGCCTTTGCCTTATCCGCGGAGTCCAACGCCGCTACGCTCAATTTCATAGTGGGATAGGTCACATCTCCGCCGGGCTGCGAAGTCGCGGGCACCGCACCGCTGGGCGTGTTTACCGCAGGAGGGGTGGTTTCCTGTCCTCCGCAACCAGCCAGTATTCCAAGCAAGAGAGCCGTGCTTAATGCGGTACAGATAATTTTTCTCATGTTAGATATCCTCTCTTCATTTCTTCATTTTTGTTGTTGCCAACTGAACGGTCAATACACGCCGTACTTGTAGACGCGGTCGGGGACGTCCTTGTTGAGCTTGTCCTCATCAATAAACGCGACGGCGCGCACGATCGTGCCGTCGCCCATATACCACCGCAGGGGGAATGCGCAGAACATAAATCTCTGGCCCTTGACCTTTTCAATATCGCCGCCCAGGTTTTCGATGCCCATGACGTTGTTGCCCAGCAGGATCTCATGCACCGGCTCCCATTCCGGGAAATCTTCCAGGGGCGAGTGGCCAAACTCCTTGATATACTGCTCAACGATCCGGGGGACATAGGGGCCGGGGCCGTGTTCGGCCGCATACGTATACAGGATGTGATCCAGCGCCTGCAGGTCGAAGCCGACGCCCTTCACCTTGTGGTCGACGAACCAGTGTGCGCCTTCAATAGAAAGGCCGGGACTGTACGCAAAATAGTCGTCATTTTCGCCCCAGCGCTGATTCATGCCGGTACAGATCAGCACCCAGTCGCCTTCTTTGATGCCGCCCTCCACTCTGGCCGCCGCATTCTCGATATCCGCTACGGTGATCAGCTCCCAGTGCTTTTTGGGGATGTCCAGACAGACCGCTTCCCCGTAATAATTCTCCAGCGGGAGCTCATGGGTATACGGGGATTCCGGGATCACGTGGGAGGGAGAGTCGGCATGGGTCGAGTTGTGCATGTGGAAGTCGTTAAAGGTCTGGAGCAGCCGATAATGCATAGGCATATGCTGCACCCGGTCGATGTGGAAATCGCCGTTGGACGGCCACAGCGGATTACCGCGGCCAAAGGGGTGGGACAGGTCTACGAGCACTTGCTTTCCCATAATGTAATTTCTCCTTCTTTTTTGATTTGACAGGATCGATATACCTTTGCGGGAGGACTATATATAATGCCTGCAAGCATCATGCCAACTTTCCGGAATGTTCGCTGAAAAATGGCCGTAGTGGGAACGTGCCCCTGTTACAGCGTTATTTCCCTGTATGCGACAAAAAACGCCGATTTTTTATCGGATTCCTTGTTGCAGATTGCAAATGTGCAATGCGCTTTTCTTTTCTTGTTGCAAAACGGAAATTATGATATACTATATAATAAAATTTAACGCCAGCCTCTCCAGGAAAGGAAAATGATATGGACCAATATGTCGCAATCCGCGATACACGCATTGCACTGCAGAAGTTGATCGCCTCGGTACAGGACCAGCACCTTGTGACCGCGCTCAATGGAATCGACCGAGCCTTGGCGGTGTTCCATGACCGGGGGATCGACTTTAAAGAAGTGACGGATCACCTGGACGACAGCCTTCTGATTACAGATGCCGACGGGATCGTTCTATATATTAATCTTGCCTACACTAAAAATACCGGCATTACAGAGGAGGACGTGCTGGGGAAAGATATCCACCAGCTGATTGGGACGGACAAGCTGTTTACCGGAGGAGCGGTCTGCAGCGTGCTGGAGGGGAAAAAGCAGGTGTTTCGTCTCTCTACAACTTACAAGACGGAGCAGCCCCTTATGGGATACGTCGTGGGCACGCCGCTGTTTCGTCCCGACGGAAGCTTACGGCAGGTGGTAGCGTGCAGCCGCCCGATCCCCTCTCTGCGTTCCCTTCAGGATGATTTTGAAACGTTTGTCCACGAGGTGAATTCTCTAAAGCCGAAGTCGATCAATAAGGAATCCGCCAAGGAGCTGTCCGAGGGGATGGTTGGGCGCTATGGCTCCCTGGAGCAGATTGGTGTCCTGATCGATCATGTCGCCCCCACAGATGCGTCCATTCTGATTACCGGGGAGTCGGGCGTGGGGAAAGAGGTCATCGCAGATGAGATCTACCGCAGGAGCCTGCGCAACGACAAACCATATGTAAAGATCAACTGTGCTTCCATTCCGGCTCACTTGTTGGAATCGGAGCTGTTCGGTTATGAGAAAGGCGCGTTTACCGGAGCCAATACCAAGGGAAAGATCGGCCTGTTCGAGTATGCCAACAACGGTACGCTCATGCTGGATGAGATCGGCGATATGTCGATGGATCTCCAGGTGAAACTCCTGCGCGCAATCCAATCCCAAGAGATCACCCGGATTGGCGGCACCAAGCCAATCCGGCTGAACATCCGCTTCCTGGCGCTGACCAATGCGGATCTCAAAAAGAAGGTGGCGGAAGGGGGATTCCGCCAGGATCTGTATTATCGCCTAAATGTGATCCCGATCCGTGTACCGCCCCTGCGGGAGCGGCAGCAGGACTTGGAGGCCCTCTGTGATCATTTTATCGACCGCTTCAGCCGGAAATACAGCCGAAGTTTTCACCTGACGCAGCGTCAGTTGGACTATATGAAGGAATACTCATGGCCGGGCAATATCCGGGAACTGGAGAATCTGATCGAATACTTAGTTCTATGCAGCTCCGGGATCGGACAAGTGGGAGACGAGATGCTGGCGGGGCTTTTGAATCTTGACAAAGGGGTGCTCCTGGCCGAAGAGCCGCGTAAGCCCATGGTACCTGCCGTCCCGGGCCTGGAAGAAGAAATTGACTTCAATGCCGCTGTATGCGCCTATGAAAAACAGCTGTTAGAATACGCCTTGCGCGGTTCTTCCACACTGCAGGAAGCAGGGAAGAAGCTGAATCTGCATGCGTCTACGGTCTGCCGGAAAATCAAACAGTATCAAATAGAGTATGGCCGTCAGAAGCGGCGAGGGCTGTAAACGGAGTACGGGATTGCAGATGCCCCTAAAACGTACAGACCCAAAGGACACTATATCAAACCCTCTTATGATATGCGCCAGGTCAGCGTACCAAAGGGGGGCAAGACGACCATCCAGGCCTGCTCAGATTTACGGCCAGGCGGGCTCCCGTTCAAATTTGGCGCACAATCACGCGGAGGCCGAAGGCTCAAATCCTTCCCCCGCAACCAAAGAAGGTACCGTCTCAGGATTTCAGAGACGGTACCTTCTTTTGGCGCGTCAGGGACAGGTTTGCGGGCCTGTTTGGTTTTGCCGGGCTGGAACAGCGGCATGCCTTCCCCGGTGCCAATGGAATACGCTCCGGCCAAAGGCCCGTATGGAAGCGCGGCGCGACCTGTAAAACGCCAACAGACGGTTACGCGGCTGCGTAAACAGAGGCGAGGAACCGTTCAAACCGTTCTTCCGGGGACGGCAGCCCCGCTTCTTGCGGGGCCTCCCGTTCAGCTCATCAGCAGCAGACAGAATGTACGCAGGGTAGAATGATTCTATGGATACGCCTTTTGGGACGAAAGTCCGAAGCAGGCCGTTATGGCGCGCATTCTGAGGACGTTCCCAAGAGGGGGAGGGGGGCGGAGGAGACCTGGCTGCCCCAGTTTTCAACCTGGGCAAAACCGGAGAACTCCGGGCCGTTGTCCCCGGTAATGCTCTTAAAGACCTGTGAGAACGTTTCCCCAAACGCCTCTTTGCGCAGCTGCGTGGCGTTCAGCACGGAATCCAGGTTCTTGCCGAGAAGATGGAGGGCGACGTAGCTTTCCGTTTTCTTCTCCAACAGAGAGAGGCTAACGGCCTTCTTGCCAGACTTCCTGTCCACCACGCTATCGCCTTCCCCGTGGTCTTCCCTGATGCGAAGCGCTGCAATTACAGACTGCACAGAGATGCTGCTGCCGTAGTTCTTTTTGTCCACGCGGGGCTTCAACGTTTTGTGTCGCGTTTGCTTTACCGCCTCCGGCAGCTCCGTCACAGCCAAATCAAGATTGCCGGCCCGGACCTGACGCTTGCGATGCTGGATGGCTCCTCTTTCTTCACGTCCAAGATGCTGTCCCTTCCTGCGTTCTGCGCCTTCTGTGATCGAATCTTGGCAGTCCATAGTGATCGCCCTCCCTTGGCAGGCGCCGTGTAGGAACTCCATTCTACCATGCGGAGAGAATCAATATGGATTTTTTGTTAGGTGACCAGCTTCCTTATGGGGTCAACCGTTCCATTTGTTCGGCATCGGAATGGAAAAGGCGTTTCGGCGGGGGTATGAGCCTTCTTCTGCATCCTGCACGGGATGCGTTCATCGGGGGCCCGCTTCTGGGAAAGCGTATTAAACGGATGCGGACCCGTTTGGCCCGGTTGAACGGCAGAAACGGGCAGGACCTCCGGAACGCGCGGACGACGCGCTCCGGAGGTCCTGCCGGCCAGAATGGAAATGAGTCACTTCGTGGGACTCACGAAGCGCAGACAGACGCGGCGAGTGTCCGCGATCAGACATCCTCCGTCAGGAGGGGGTATAGGGCGGACAGCAGATTCGCCGTACCCCGGATCCCTGCGAACGGAAGATGGGTGCTGAACAATTGCTGGTGAAGGACGGGCGTATCCAGGCACAGGGAAGGGTGCTGCGGATACAGGCGGCACAAAATGCCGCTGCCCAGCAGGACCGCCCCGGCTGGAGGCTGCGTCAGAAACGCGTGCTCCGGCGGCGTCGAGACGGAAAGCTTCAGTTCGCCGGAAAGAAAGGAAGCCAAACAAGCTGCGCGTTCCGGCCGCACACAGAGCCGGAGCTCCCGTTTTGGCCAGGGGCGGAGGGCAAATTGGAATTCCCGCACGGCCTGCTCCGCCTCCCGGCGGTCGGCTGACCAGGCCGGGGAGGGCGCCTGTTCCAAAAGGCGGGATACGGATTCCACCAGCCGGGCGCTGCCCCGTACCCCGTAAGGAAGCCCCCGGCAAACGGGAACGCCCCACAGCGCCTGCGCGGCTTCCGCCAACGGCAGCGCAGCGGGAGAAGCGGCCAGCAGCAGCCGGGCGGATCGAAGTTCCTCCAGGCGGTAGCGGCCCTGCGGGTCGTTGCGGCAGGCCAGGCCGAAATAGTCCGCGAACATGCGGCGCAGTTCGTTCAGATCGGAACGGCCGTTCCAATCGGTCTGGTCCAGCCCCAGCACCACGACGCCGCCGGCCGCGCCGCGGTCCGCTTTGGGCGGCAGGGTGCGCAGGTAATCGGCCCCTGCGGCATAGGCGCTGCGCTGCCCGTCCTGCTCCGTGCCCTGCACCGGCACCCGGTCCCACACGGACAAGCGGGCCCGAAGACCGGGCTGCAGCTGGCGGCGGACTTGTTCCAGATCAGCGCCGATGATCTCGCTGACCGGAGAAGAGGTAAGAAAAAGCAGACCGGGGGCACGGGCCGCATCTACCGCCCGGAGCGCGTCTTCCAGCGGCCGGGTGTCCCCGAAAATGACCTGACGTTCCTCCATGCCGGAGGTAAAGAGGTTTTCCGCCCCGCCCTGGAGAGCGGACTGGGCGTAGTGCATAGTCCCTTCCGGGCCGAACTCCACCAGGGCGGCGTCCAGCCAGCCGGATACGGTCCGCAGAAAGCCCATCCGGGGCGATATGGGAGGCAGGGTCTCAAACACGTTCATCGCGCGTACTCCTCTCCTGCGGCCCCGGCGGCGTCCCCAAGCTGAGACAGGCAGCTGCGGTAGAAGGAAAAGCCGGCCTCCACCGGGATGGTGCGGAAGTTTACGTGGCGCACAGGATAGCGCCGGATCGCCTGGCCTGCGGCGCCGATGAAGTAATCCGGCGTCTGTTCGGCCAGCATGGCCTCCACGGCGTCCGAACTGGCGTTTTGCAGCAGCAGCGGATCGGCCTGCCCGGCCAGCGCCAGACGGGACTCGTCCGTGTGGTCCAGCACGCTGCCCAGAAAAATGCAGGTGGGGATCATCCCCAGGCGGGACAGGAACAGGCAGGTCTCAAAAGGATAGAGGATGACCTGGCTGTAAAAAAAGGTCTTGCCGCCCACCAGGGGACGCAGCGCCTCCGACCGGGCGGCGGCCTCCCGGCGCTGGGCGCCGATCCAGGATGCCAGAGGTTCGCCGGTCAGCCGGGCCAGCTGGCGCCAAGCTTCCGTGATCCGGTCCAGGTCCAGCTTTTGGTCGAAACGTACGAAGGGAATACCGAACTCCGACTGGAGGGACCGGGCGACTCCCAGTCCCGTCCCGTCCAGAACCAGCGTAAAGGAGACGCCGGGCAGCGCTTCGATCTGATCCAGGCTGGCCTCATAGGGAAGGATGCTCTGGAGGGTGTAGCCGCGCTCCTGCAGGAAGCGTACCGGCTCGGCCCGCTCTGCGCCCCGATGGCGCACGCCCAGGACGGCAAAGGCCCTTGCCTGCGGCGGCCTGGGCTTCAGCCCTCGGACCAGGGCGGACAGGGCGGCCTCCATCCCCTCGAAATAGCTGAAGGTTCTGAAATGCTCCGTGGGGATGAGCGCAAGCGTCTTGCCGGTGCGCCTGCCGACGGCGTCCACTACGCTTTGCAGGTCTTCAGACAGAAGTTCCACGCTGCAGGAGGTCACCAGAAATACGCCCCGGGTCCCCGCGCGCCGGGCTTCGCGCTCCAGGAGCTGCTCCAGCTGGGGCCGGATGCCGAAGATCAGATCCGCATCGGACAGCTGGAGCGCCAGCACCCGGGAGCTTTCCGCCCCGCTCGGGGCGGAAAGCCGGTGCTCCAGGGCGGCCTTCTGGGCGTAATAGACACAGTCCTGGGTCCCCAGGTACAAAAGCGTAATGCCGCCGATCCCCTGCAGGACCGCACCCGCGCCGAAGAGGGGGCAATGCTTCCCCGGCGAGATGGCGCAGCTGTACCGCGGGACCGCCCTGGCGGCGGTATACTCACGCAGGCGCATCCGTCCGCCCTCCGATCCCGCCGCCCCAGGCCCCGATCAGCCGGTCTGCAAGAGCCTGATAAACAAGCGCCTGTCCGCTGTCCGGAAAGCGGGCCACAACGGTGCTTCCGGCCTCCTCCGCCTCCTGCACCAGACCGCACCGGGGGATGCGGGCCACGATGGGGAGCTGGTTTTCCTCTGCGAAGGCCCGGATGCGCTCCGCCTCATGCGGGATATTCCGCTCGTTGATCACCAGACCGCCCAGGATCAGGCCGGAGTATTGCGAAAACTCCCGCACCGCAGAGCAGATGTTTCCAGCGGCATATAAGGACATGAGCTCCCCGCTGGTCACCACCAGCACCACGTCGGCATAGCCGCCCCGCAGGGGCATGGCAAAGCCCCCGCAGACCACGTCGCCCAGCACATCGTACAAAACCACGTCGGGCCGGCAGATCTCATAGGCCCGCAGGGCGGCCAACTGCTCAAAGGCGGTGACGATGCCCTTCCCGGCACAGCCGCGGCCGGGGGCGGGCCCTCCGGCCTCAGCGCACAGCACGCCGCCCTCCCCGGGAAAGACGATGTCCTCCAGCGCGGGAGCGGCGCCGGAGCGCAGGGCGTCCAGAATGGTGGGGATGCGGCGCCCGCCCATGAGCGTACGGGTGGAATCGGCCTTGGGATCGCAGCCCACCTGCATCACCCGCAGGCCACGCCCGGCCAGGGCGGCGGCCAGATTGGAAACAGTGGTGGATTTGCCGATCCCGCCCTTTCCATAAACGGCGACCTTTAACATTTCATCGCTCCTCCGGTGTCATTTTGAGGGGAATATAGTAGTTCTTGCCCCGGTCGAAGGACACCCGCTCCGTCTCTACCCGGAAGATATCCCGGAACATCTCCGGCCGGCAAAGCTCCTCCGGCGTCCCAACGGCCTTCAGACGCCCCGCCTGAAGGATGGCCAGACGGTCGGAATTCAGGGCGGCCTGGTTCAGGTCGTGGAGCACCATGACGACGCTGATGCGCGCTTCGGCCTGAAGCTGTCGGACCAGCGACAGCACAGCCAGCTGATAAGAGATGTCCAGAAACGTGGTGGGTTCGTCTAAAAAGAGGATGTCGGGCTGCTGGGCCAGGGCCATGGCGATCCAGGCCATCTGGGCCTCGCCGCCGGAGAGGGTGGCCACGCTGCGGAAGCGGAAGCGTTCCGTCCCGGTCAGGGCCAGCATCCGGTCCACCACGGCGTTGTCTTCCCGGGTCAGCCGTCCGCCGAAGCGGGCGTAGGGAACCCGGCCGTACTGGACCAGCCGCTCCACGGTAATGTCGGCCGGGATGCTCTTTTTCTGGGGCAGGACGGCGATGCGCCGGGCGATCTGGGTGCGCTTCAGTTCCTGCAGATCCCGGCCTTCCAGCAGTACCCGGCCGCCGGAGGGCTTCAGCAGACGGCACATGCCGCGGACCAGGGTGCTCTTGCCCGAGCCGTTGGGGCCGATGATGGTCAGGATCTCCCGATCCCGTATGCCCAGGGTCACGTCCCGGACGATCAGAGTATGGCCCAGTTCCACCCGCAGGTCCTGGGCGTGCATCAGATATGGCTGCATGGCTACACCTCCCGCTCCCGCAGCATCCACAGGAAGAAGGGGGCCCCCAGCAGGGCCAGGATGATCCCCACGGGGATCTCCGAAGGGCGCAGCACCACCCGGCCCACCATATCGCAGAAGGTCAGGGTGACGGCCCCGCCCAGGGCGGAGGCCGGGATGAGATAACGGTAATCCGAGCCGATGAACATCCGCATGATATGGGGCACGCACAGGCCCACAAAGCTGATCATCCCGGCCACCGACACAGCGGAAGCCGCCAGCAGGGAGGAGACCGCGATCAGGGCGATCCGGGTGCGGTCCACGTTGACGCCCAGGCCGACCGCCAGCTCGTCCCCCAGCAGAAGCACGTTGAGCTTGCCGGCATACAGCAGGGCCAGCGCCAGGCCCGCCAGAAAGTAGGGAAGGATCATCCGCACATGGGGCCAGCTCCGGGCGGACAGGCCGCCCACCATGAAGCCGGCCATCCCCTGCAGCGCGTCGGGAAAGCGGATGGTGAGGATGTTGTTTACCGCCGAAAGGATGGCGGAGAGGGCCACGCCGGAGAGAATAAAGCGTACCGGATTCAGCCCGCCCTTCCAGGCGAACACGAAGATGAGAAACGTGGTCGCCAGGGCTCCGCAGAACGCCCCGAGCGGGATCAGGGACGAGGCGGCGGGGAAAAAGAGATACATGATGTAGGTGGTGACCGACGCGCCGCTGGTGACGCCCAGAATACTGGGCGAGGCCATGGGGTTGCGCATCATGCCCTGCATGATCGCGCCGGACAGGGCCAGGCACGCCCCCACCATGCAGGCCAGGAGGTTCCGGGGAAAACGCACCTCCCGGATGATGGTGGTATAGACGCCGCTGTCCTGTCCGAACAGAAGGATCCGCAGGATGTCCGGGGCGCTTACGTCCACCGCGCCGAACATCGTTCCGGCCAGGAAGACCGCGGCCAGCAGCACGGCCAGCAGCAGCAGTTTGGCAAGCCGCCTCCGGCGGGTCAGGCCGCAGGGCCGCTCCGGGCGCGCGTGTGTGCGTTCCATGGGCGCGCCGCTTACGCGAAGAGCTCGGGATAGAGGAAGGCGGCCAGCTGCTCATAGGCATCGGCATAACGGCCGTTGGGCTTGTACATGTACATGCTCACGTCCAGGTGGCGGTAGCGGCCCTCCTTGTAGGCGGTCAGGTCGGTGAAGCCGGGCAGCTCAAGGACTCGCCGGGCGGCGGCCTGCTGATCGTCCCCGCCGCCGGCGGTAAGGATATACTGGGGGTCCAGCTCCAGCAGCTTCTCCATGCTGAACTCATACTTCTCCCGGGTAACGTCGCCGTCGGGGTAGGACAGCAGCTTACAGTTCAGATCCAACAGCATGCTGCCGCACATGGTGTCCGCGCTGGTGAAGCTGGGACCGCTGGTAGAGGGCATAATGAGCACCGCCTCCGCCGAGTGGCCCGCCACCGTTTCCCGCACGGCGTCCACGCGGGCTTTTACGTCGGTGGCATAGGTCTCGTACAGGTCGGGGCGCACGGTCAGCTCGGTGAAGATCTTGACCAGGTCCAGATACTGCTCGAAGGTCTTATAGCCGTAGACCAGGCAGGGGACTCCGGCGGCCTCCAGCAGTTCGGCCATCTCCAGATCGCTCTTGCTGTTGTTCATGATGACCAGGTCGGGCTCGGCCTCCAGCACCACCTCGGCGCTGATGGTCTCGCCGTCGGCCAGGATGGGGACCGCCTCCAGTTCCGCGGGCAGAGGAGAATAGGAGGAATAGATATCCTTGCGGTAGACCAGAGTCCCGCCGCACTCGTACCACAAAGGGCAGTAGGAGCCATAGGTGCAGACTACCCGCTGCGGATTGCGGTCGACGGTGACCTCCTTGCTGCGGCCGTCGGTAAAGGTATAGGTCTCAGACACCGGCTCTGGGGTGGGCTCCGCCGCGGGTCCGGCGCTGGGGGAAGGGGCGGGGGTACGGGCGGAGGAAGCGCCCCCGCTGGGTGCGGCACAGGCAGACACGGTCAGCAGCAGGAGCAGGAGCAGGCACAAGAGGGATTTCGCACGTTTCATAAAGGGGTCTCCTTCCGGTTTAAAATCATATCACCGCAAAAAGAACGCCTCTCTGCAACAAAAGGCCCCGCTTTCCAAGCTTCTTGGAAAGCGGGGCCCTGAGTACGGCGGCAAGCGGACGCGGCGGCCCTGTTGGCACACCGGTCCCGGCGCTGTTTCAGATGAGCTGCTCTCTGCGGAAGATACCTCATCGTTCCATCCAAGCAGGTTTCCTGACTTGCGGATCGGCATCGGCCGCGCCTTCTCATCCTGATGGACAATGGCGTTGTGCGGCAGACTCCCCGTTCACAGTGACCGGATCGTTCGGGATTTGCACCCGATTCCCTATTACCCGCTCCTGCGCGGAGCGGCACTTGGATAGTTTTGATTGAATTGTAAGGTCAGTATACGCGATTTTTGCGAAAATAGCAAGAGGCGAAAACACATTATCGTTTGATTCCGTAAGGGGGCGGGGCGGCATAGGCTGCGGAACGGGGCCGGCGTCCGGGTCCATGCCGTTTTTGTTATCGCAATTTTTAAAAGATTTGATAAGCGCAGGCAATACCACACGGGAAAGCGGCTGTGCGCCGTAAAATAGGGGCATAAAGGAACAAACGGGCCTGTCCAGCCGGAACGGCGAATTGTCAATGGTGCGGACGCAAAAGGCGTTGGGGAAATGAATATCTATGGTCCGGCCGTGCTGCGGTGCGGGGAAAACTGCCTTGCGAGTTGAGCCGGATGCACGACGCTGTCGAAACCATCATTGCCGCGCCGCCCACGGCCCCAAGGCAGGCCGGGCAGCGCGCGCTAAGGTTCCATCCGGAAATAAGGGAGTACATGGAATTTGCGTAATGAAAAGCATGCCAATGCAGAAAAAGACAGCCGGATCGTCCACGCAAGCAAGGGAACGGATGCAAATGTTCCAGACGCCACGATGTCTTTCCGGTTGCTGACGGAAGGAGAAGCGGCCGTATTTGGCGATAGTGGCGATCTTAGAGCCGAAAAGCGGGAGATGCCGTTACACAAAGAACCGTTAGACAAGCGTATCCGCTATAAACTCGATTCCCATCCCTCCTGGGTCAAAAGCAATCTCTCAGATCACGCATACGACTCAAGTGCAGATAACACGAAAAATGACCCGTTCGAACAAGATGAGAGCATGTCTTTGCACTCGTGAAAGCACAATCCTGATTTGGAAAGCTGTTTGCCGATACCGACAGATGGTGAGGACGTTTTCTGTTGTTGTCTGAGGGCGCCTCGATTATAGTACCCTGTTAATGGAGTTGCAAATTCTGCAAAAACCTACAATTTGCCGGAGAAATTTTTAAAACCGCTTGCAATTGCTTTAATTGTAAGCTATATATGGTATATAAACCAATTTAAAATGAAAGGAGTAATTGGTGTGGCGATTACAAGCGCAAGCCTCGCCGCAAAGAAAAGAATTCTGACCGCCTGCGTCCGCCTGTTCCTGGAAAAGGGTTACAACCGCACTACGGTGGCAGAAATTGTAAGGGATGCCGATGTGTCGGTCAGCACCTTCCAGAACATTTTCCGTGCCAAGGACGGCGTACTCATCGAACTGATAGAATTCATGTTCGGGAATCAGTTTGGCGCGGCAAGAAAGATTGTCGGGGAGCGCATCCCGCCCGTTTACGTCTATGCGGTGGAGACTGCCATCCAGTTGACGCTGACAGAACTGAACGAGAACCTCAGGGATATTTATCTGGAGGCGTACACCCAGAGCGAAGCGGTGGAGTATATCCATCAGCACACCGCATTGGAGCTGGCGAGCATCTTTGGCTCCCGCCTGCCGGGCTATACTGAGAGCGATTTTTATGAATTGGAGATCGGATCGGCGGGTATTATGCGGGGCTATATGGCACGCAGGTGCGACATGTACTTCCCATTGGAACGAAAGCTCAGGCGCTTCCTCGTGATGAGCATGAGCGCCTACAGCGTGCCGGGGGATGAGCAGCAAAAGGTGCTGGAATTCATTGCGGGGCTGGACATCCGTAAGATTTCCGAGCAAGTCATGCAGGAGCTGTTCCGAATGCTGGCCATGCACTTTGAATTTTCCCTGGACGATGTGAAAGCGGAACAGGGAGGTAGGGTATGAAAGATTATCAAACGGGTCTTGCTTCCCCCGGTAACCCCCGTTGTGCTTGTCGCGGTTTTGGTTGTAGGCGTACACTTTACGCGCTTTCAGACCAAGAGCGGCATCGAAGGGTTGACGAACGTAAGGAAGACAGATGACGACGCCCGGACAAAACACGGGGTGGAAGCGTCCGGCGTTTGCAGAAATGAGCAGGTGAGTGTATGGAACCACGGTATTTTTCCAAAGCGCTGCGGGAAAAGCTCTCTCATATTTCCGACGTGCCGCTGACCATCGTGGAGGCGCCGGCGGGCTATGGGAAGACGACGGCGATCCGTTCGGCACTGGAGGGGATGGACCAGGGGCAGGTATGCTGGTATACGGCCATCGAGAGCGCGCAGGACGGCAGCTTCCGATGGCTGTGCCGGCAGCTGGAGCGTGTGGACCGGACCGCGGCGGAGGGACTGCAGGCGTTGGGGTTTCTCAACCGCAGCAACGCCAACCGGGCGGCGGAACTCCTTGCGGAGCTGCGCGCGGCGCAGCCGCTGTATCTGGTGATCGACAACTTCCAGTTCGTGCTGGGCAACTGGCAGCCGCAGATTTTCAGCTCCCTGGCGGAGCTGCGGGACCGAAATCTGCATGTGATTTTTATTTCCCAAAGCTTCGGCCGGCTCCGCGTCCTGCTGGGGGAGGCCCATACCATCGGCCGCGTTGCGGCCCGGGACCTGCTGCTGGGAGTGGGGGACGTCCGGGACTTTGCGGCGGAACTGGGACTGACGATCTCCGAGGGGCAGGCGCAGGCGATCCATGCCAAGACCGAGGGATGGGCGGTAGCGGTCGCCCTCTACCTGCAGAACCTGAAAAGCGGAAACGACGTGACTGCCGTCTGCGATACGGATACGCTGATCTATGAATTGTTCTGGAAGAAGGCGTCCGGCGAGCGGCGCGAGACCATGCTGCGTCTGTGCCTGTTTGAGCGGCTGAGCATGGAGCAGATCGAGCAGGTGCTCGCCATCCCGGCGGACCGGAGGCAGACGCTGACTTATAATTTTTGGGAGAGCGTGCCGCTGCTGACCTATTTTTCCCAGCGGCGGCAGTATTTTCCTCATGAGATCCTGCTGGCCTTTCTGCGCCGACAGCTGGAGCAGACGGATGAGCCGTTTCGCCGGGATTGTTATCAGGCGGCGGGAAGGTGGTATCGTGACCATGGCCAGACCAGGAAGGCGGTAAGCGCGTTTTACGCCGTGCAGGATTATGAGGGGGTCTTGTCCTGCGAGCTGACGGGATTGCTGATGGAACCTATCTGCGGCGTATCGTATACGGAAGCGGCCCGTACGGTGCTGCGGGAATGCCCGGAACCGGTGCAGGAGCGATACCCCATCTCGGTGCTGCGCCTGTGCTACGCCTTGTTTGCGGGGGCGGATTTTGCGGCGTTTGAAACGATGCTGGAGCGATCCCGCCGCCGGATCGAGGCGCGGGGAGAGAAGGCGCTGCTGGGGGAGTGGCACATGGTGGCGGCGTTCGGCGATTTCCCCGATGTGGCGCGGATGGAGGCGCATTACCGGCAGGCGGAGGGGCTGCTCCAGGGCGTCTCCCGGGTGTTTACCTGCCGGGAGCCCTTCCTGTTCGGCTGTACCTCCATGTGGTACTTATTTTACAGCAAGCCGGGCGAGATGATGGAGATCGCCGACCGGCTGGAGCATATGATGGCGGTGTACAACCGCATTACCGGAAATCACGGCGCGGGCGCGGCGGAGCTGTACCGGGGGGAAGCCCTGTGCGTACAGGGACGTTACGACGAGGCGGAGATCTTTGCCCACCGGGCGGCGCTTTTGTCCGAGCAGGGGCAAAACGCCAGCGTCACTTACGGCGCGGCCCTGCTGCTGGGCATCAACGCCATCTACCAAACGGACATGCTCACGTTGCAAAAGGCCGTCGAGTATCTGGAGGAAAAGGCGCAGGGCTACCCGTTTTTGCAGGGCACGGCCATCAACCGCTGTATGGTGGAGACGGTGCGCGGCTATCTGTTGGCGCTGATGATGGAGACCGACCGCTCCGCCAAGTGGACCCAGGGCGAGGCGGACCGGCTGGGCGATTTGACCTTTACCAACTTTATCGTAAAGACCACCCGCATTACCGACCTGATCCTGAACAAGGAATACAAGCGGGCCATCGCGGGGGTGGAGGCATCCCTGGCGCTGGAGCCGAAGATGATCTCCGTGGCGACCCGAAACTTCATGCATGTGGGGCTGGCCCTGTGCTACCTGGCCATCGGGAAGCCCAAAAAGGCGGCCGAGCATCTGGATTATGCGCTTACCCTGGCCGAGCGGGACCGGAACTTTACCTTCCTGGCCAGCTTTCGGAAGTATCTTTCCGTTCTGTTCCTGCTCCCGTCCATTGCTGCCCGGCATGGGGAGGCCATCCGGGAGATCCGGAAGATGGACATCCATTATACCAAGGCCGAGGAGAGCCGGATCTTCGCGATGCTGGAGCAGGCGCAGGAGGGGATTTCCGGCCTGAGCGGACGGGAGATGGACGTGGCCCGGCTGGCGGCCCGTGGGATGCGCAACCGGGAGATCGCCGGGCAGCTGCATATCTCGGAGGAGACGGTGAAGGCCCATCTCAAGACCATTTTTCAAAAGCTGAACATCGATCGGCGCAGCCGTCTGGTGGAGCTTTTAAAATAACCGAAAAATTGGATAAATCCCCCGAACGGGGGATGCAAAAACCGGGAGCGTGTCCTATACTTGCAGAGATAGGATACGCTCCCGCGTGTTATAGGCAAGGGGGCATCGACCGGAAAGGAGGGTTTTTACCGTGGGGGCATCGGTGGCATCCGTTCAGGCACTCCCGGAATACCGGCTGCGCGTCTGTTTCTGCAACGGGAGCGAGGCCATCGTGAATATGGAGCGGCGCATCCAGGCGATTCGCTTCCATAAGCTGGCGGACCCCGGCTTGTTTGAGACGGCGCAGGCGCAGGGGGACGCCGTAATCTGGAAGCGGGGCGGCGAGTCGATCCATGCGACGATCAGCGAACTGCTGGATTCCATGATGTTGTGAGGAAAGGATTGGAAGGAGGAACACAATGAGCGGGAAAAAAGGAAGCGGTGTGTGCAGGCGTCTGCTCTGTGCGGCGCTGACGGTGCTGATGCTCTTTGAGGCATCCGGCTCCGCGCTGGCCTATCTGGTGACGGGGGAGGGGAGCGCACCCACGTCCGTTGTCTACACGGATACGAACGGGAACACCCAGCCGGTGGACGAGAGCTGGGAGGAAACGTTCCCCTATGGCGCGTTTGCCTTTGAGACGTCCGGACTGGCCCTTTCGGAGGGGGAGAGCGGCGTCATCAAGGTCTACCGCCTGGGCGGGACCACGGGCCGGGCGACGGCCTATCTCACCTATGAGCCCGTTTTGCTCCAGGATGAGAACGGCGGGGCGGTGTACGACTATGCCGTCAGCGCCAACGATGTGGCCATCCAAGTGGAGGAGCCGCTGCCCCGCGCCCGGTATGACGCGGTGGGGATGCCGCCCGCGCCGGAGACGGGGGACGCGGCGGTGCGGGCGGTGCCCGACGAGCTGGGGTATTCCCTCCGGCTGTCCGAGACGGCGCAGAGCTATCAGTGGCAGATCCTCTCAGACGGCGCGTGGAAGGACATCCAGGACGCCGCCGGGGCGGAGGTCCCGGCGGACGCGGAGTTCATCGACAGCGGCAGCTACGATTACCGCTGCATCTACACGCTGGGCGGGGTGGAATACTGCTCGGTGTCCCTGCGCGGGACGGTCTATGAAAAGCCGGAGGAGGAAGTGCTGGCGCAGCGCCCGGAGGGCCTGGAGCTCAACGCCGAGCCGGTCTATACCCCGCTGGATCTGCTGGGCGAGGGGGAGGACCCCTATAACGGCTGGGCCTTCGAGCTGATCTTTGCCGACGGCGAGTGGGTCAAGGAGATCCATCTGGACGCGCTGACCGACCAGCTGCCGGAGGCCCAGGAGGCGGCGGCCTTCACCATCCGGGACTGTGAGGGCGGACAGGTGCTGGAAAGCGCCAATACCCTTCTGTTCCGCATTGAGGACGCCAACGATCCCGAGCCCAGCACGCTTGGCTTTACCGTCTCCGAGGTCACCGTAGACCAGGCGGACGGGACCGCCCAGGTCATGATCGAGCGGGTGGGCGGCGCACAGCGCCCGGTGTCTGTGGAGTATACCACGGTGGACGCGACCGCCCTGGCCGGACGGGATTACGCCCAGACCAGCGGTAAGCTGATGTTCTATGCCGGGGTAACGCGTCTGCCGGTAACGGTGGAACTCATCGACGACGGCGCGGCGTCCATGGAGCCGGTGTCGTTTGAAATCGTGCTTTCCGAGCTGCTGGGCGACGACAGCTGCCGATTCGCCCAGGATACGGTGCGGGTGGAGCTGATCAACTCCGGCCGGGGCGGCGCGGCCAATCTGGCCACCCAGCTCTATGACCCGGAGGCCGTGGATGTGTCCGGCGCCGTGGCCGAACGCGACGGCGCGGCCAACGCCGGAAGCGGGCGCGTCACCGGGGCGCAGGTGGCGGCGGAAGAGCCGGAGCCGGTCTATTCCACCCTGGTAGACGACGGCGCCCAGGGGGATATCTCCCTCCAGGCCTATGCCCCCTCCCTGAAGAAGATCGTCTTCGCAAACCCGCAGAGCGCCTGGACGGGCACGGCGGAAGCGGCGCAGAAGAGCTATTGGGGCATTGGAACCAATACCGACGGCGCCGCCGTACTCTACGGCGCCGGGGATACGGCCAAGAAGATCGGCAAGGATTATGACGGATCGGTAGATGTAACCATCGACAAGGGCGTCGCCCTGGCCAGCCGGAAGGACGCCGACGCGGTTTTGAAGTCGGCCGGGTGGGAGGCCCTGGGCGGCGCGCGGGAGATCGCGGGACAGCTGTTCAGCGGCTACCGCGCCGAGATCCTGACCCGGATGGGCCATGACACCTCTTATTTGGACGGGTTTACCTATAAATATTCCTATACGGAGCCCCGCCTCTGGCTCATGCAGGGCAGCACAAGTCTGGTGGACAATCCGCGCTATGTCAAGCGCTTCGGCTCGGGGCCGCTGAACAAGAGCTGGACGATCCGGGCTTCGGACGACGGCAGCAATTACTATAATCCCTTTTCCGGTACCTACAGCGGCGGCATGGGCTTTACGGGAAGCCTGAGCCTGGGCATGTCCCTGTGGTATGCCTCTTACGACAGCCACCAGCACGACGAGCTGAACGACGCGAGTATGGTCTGGTTGAAAAGCATGAGCCTGACCCGCCGCGTTTTTGCGGGCGACGCCTTCAAGACCGAGGTGTCCACGCCCAACGACAGCAATACCGCGCCGGCAAACTGCGCCGTGCTCACCGAGTCCAATTACAGCGGCTTCCAGCCCAAGGTGGAGATCGTCGGCGGCAAGGGCGGCGTGAACGGCTCCAACCAGCTTTATGTGGGCTCCACCGTCAAGATCACCGCCGGGACCGCCCCCGCGGGGTACTATGTCTCCAATGTGGTGGTCTATCAGAGCACAGACGGCGGAAGCACCTGGAAGACCTTCGGCAAGTTCGGCGCCGGCAGCTACGACGCGGCCGAAAAATCCTACACCTTCAAGCTGGCGGGCTCCGCCAGCGCGCCGCTGAATGACGGCGATCTCAGGGCCCAGTACAAGTTCCGGGTGTGTTACTCCCGCAGCAGCACCATTACGGTGGACTTTGAGAAGTCGGTGCCCCGCAGGGAAAACAGCCTGACCCAGATCGACACCGACAAGATCAACTATCCCCTCAACGGCTACTACGACGGCAGTACTTACGGCAGCGACCACGGCTTTACCTATGGCGTATCGGCTGCGATCACTTATGGCTACAGCACCTTCAACAGCAGCACGGGGGATTTCGGCACCGCCTGCACGGAGACGACGCTGGCCAAGCCTACCGCGCTGTCGGGGGCTGCGGAGTGGTCCTTTGACGCCACCAACATCCAGTGGGTCTGCTTCAATCTGTCCTCCAGGGATCTGCTGCTCATCAACGGCACCGCCTACGCGGGCAACGCCAAGATCTATTTGCAGGAAGCCGATTTCGCGGGCGGATTGAGCGTATTGTATTACCACGAGGACTACCGGACGGCCCAGAGCGCCATGAAGACGGCCATCTCCTGGATGGCGGTCTACTGGGACGCCAACGGAAACGGCAAGATCGACGGCTATTACAACGAGACCAACTCCAGTTTCGTCCTGACTGCGGTGGACGGCGTCCGGGATGAATTCTGCGCCTACGTCACCGGGGGTTCGGCCAACGAGACCCAGTTTGCGCCCAAGAAAAACGCCAACGGGGATTACTGCCAGTATTTTATCAAGGCCTGCTATACCATGACGCCCCGCAGCCTGGTGGTGCCGGAGGGAGCCAGCGAGAGCGAGCGGGCCCAGATCCTGCCCGCCCTCGTGACGGCGGTCAACCCGGACAGCGCCGCCTATTCCCGGCTGACGCCGGAGCAGCGGGCTTACCGCTATCTGGTCAGCGGCCTGACCCGGCAGAATTCCAGCGCAGCCGAGACCCGCTCCGCCGACGGACACCTCAAGTATGGAGCGGCGGCCAACGCCCGGAGCACCCTGGACATTCCTCTGGGCGGCGACGTTTCGCCTGCCACCCTGGCGGAGGGCGCTGCGGCGTATACCTGGAATCCGGTCTTCCGGGGGAACATGCTCTATCCCTTTGCCGCTCCGGAGCCCATCACCGTGGAAAACAGCATCGCCGGGCCTACCCCGGTGACGCAGCAGTATACCATTGAGCGGGACGAGGAGGGGATCATTACCGGCTATGCCTACACGGAGGAAGGGCTCAAGCGCATGAACGGCTACCTGAGCTCCTTTACCGGGACCACCACGTTCGCCCTGGTCACCCAGGAGCAGCGCTATTCCACGGCGGATATCCTGGCGGGCGTGCAGTCCGGCGTAAAGCTGGGCGGAGGGGCGGCCGGCACGGATGACGACACCCTGTACGTGCAGGATGCCGCGGACTATTCCGTCCGGCCGGACAGCGTTACCCTGGGCGGGTACTCCACCACACCCGACGCAGAGTACCTCAAGCAGATGCAGGATGAATCCTCGCCCAACTCCGACGTGGATATGGACGACTCCGGCAGCGAAATGAGCGAGTTCAACGTGGACCTGGGCATCAATCTGGGCTCCATGGAGCTGGCGGTCACCGACTATGTGACCATCCTGCTGGATGAAAACAAGGTGGGCTTTGCCGTGGGGCTGCCCCTGGGCGAAACAGGGGACGAGAGCAAGGGCTTTGCGGATAAGAATAAGGACAACTGGACGCAGTTCGGCGACTTCTTCAAGAAGGGGAACTTCGGCGGGGACGAGAGTTATAAAAAAGCCGCTACGGAGCATACCCGGAAGAAAAATGCGGACGCGGCGGCGGCGGCAGCCTCTCCCAATCCCTCGTCCCCGCCGCAGCCCAACCCGTACGACAAGACCCAGTTCAAGTCCAAGAGCTTCAGCGTGGGCTTTGCGGTGGGCCTGGCCTTCCTGTTTGAATACAATCCGCTGGACAACGGATATTATTTTGAGGGGATGACCGTATCCTTCAGCGTTTCGCTCACCTTCCGCATCCAGGCGCGGCTGACGGTGTGCCCCATCGTCTATTTCTACTTCCAGTTCGACGGCTCCATCGAGATCGCCACCGGGCTGGGGGTCATCCGGGATTCTGTGGAGATAACTCCGGCGGTGCTGGACGCCAAATCGGCCGCCAACTATGAAAAACAGATCAGCCTGACCTATATGGCGCGGCCCTCTGCCGGAGCGGTCATCACGCAGGCGGCCTACGAGAAACTGACGGCGGCGGGAAAGCTGCTCTACAAGGCGGCCGATCTGGCAGGCTACTACTACAGCGCCGCCTATCCGGCGTTTGCGGACGCCAAGGCGGTCTATCTGGAGACGGGGGATTACTTCCTGACGGGCGAGCAGTACGGCGTGCTTACCGACACGGAAAAGGAGAATTACGAGTGGACCGTCAGCGGCGCATACAACAAGAGCCATTACCGCAGCTACAGCGCGGCGCTGGAGGCCTACAACGCGGCCGCCGCATACTCCTTTGAAACGGGGTACAAGGCGTTCAACGTCCGCTTCTCCGGCAAATTGGCGGTGGACGTTTACACCAAGCAGGACGGCGCCTGGAAACCCGCCCCGGAGGGCTCCGGCTATATCAGCGGCTTTATCAGCTCCGACGGGAAGGCGGACACCCAGGTGGTGCTGAAAAAGCAGGACGGCATGACCCTGGCCGAGACGGTCAAGGTGGTGCTGCGGCCGCTGGACTACGATACGCAGACCACCCTCGACAAGACCACCATCTCTTACATCGCCCAGATCCAGGACATCCGCAACGAGGTGTACTGGAAGGGCATCAGCATCTCGCCCTCCATCGGCCTGGAGGTGGGCGCGGGCGTGGGCGTGGAACTGCTGAAGGTGGAGCTTTACGCCAAACTGGGCCTGGAGGCCACGTTCCTGCTGGGGGTATACAACACCAATTACGACCCTTATGACATGGACGCGGGCAACGATGAAAAGTATGCGCCCGCCTCGGTGGAGAGCTTTGGATTCTCCATCGGGATTGGACTGCGGGTGGTGCTGTTGGCCTTTACCTTTGAGCTGGACGCGGCCACCTACTGTGTGGATTATGACGGAGCGGACTGGGAGACCGGCTGGCATTTCCTCAATGACTGGGTACAGGACGCATCGGAGGACGGCTTCCTGGGGGTCACCATCCGCCCGCCCCAGAGCACCGAACAGAAGCTTTACGCGCCGGAGGACAACGCTGAGCCCGAACTGGGCACCCTGGCTTACGACCCAACCGACGAGACCGTGCCGTTCCAGCTTTCCGGCTACGGCAGCAGCGTGGACGCGGCCAACCTGAGCACCGCTGTGCTCCCCGGCGGGGATTACAAGGTGATCCGCGCGGGCGAGCGGGACTTTATCGTCTATACCGTCTCCCGGAGCGAAGCCGGTATCGCCGGGGAGGATGTCCCGCAGCTGGTCATGAGCGAGCTCAAGCGGGTCAACACGGCGGCGGACGGCCAGACGCCCACATACAAATACGGCTTGGCCAACCCGACTGGAGCATCCGGAGCGGGCGTGCCGCTGTATCTCGTGCTGGACCCTGACGGCACCGGCGACCTGGACTTCGACGTCTGGGTAGAGGAAGGGAGCGACGGCACGAGCGGCGCCGCCGCCTACACCATCCACAGCACATGGGTGAGCTATGCCTCCGCCGCGCAGACGGAGCCCACTAAGCCCGGCTCGACCCCTTACGGCGGTATGAACGCGGACAACTATAAGACCATACCGGCGCCGTCCGCGCCCGCAGAGAGCGCCTACTACACGGCGACCGGCGTGACCTATACTACGGAGGAGTACGGCCAGCTGCCCCAGGAGGAACAGGCGCTGTGCAAGGAAACCGGTTCGGGCACCTGGACGAAATATACCCTCGCGGAGGGCTATGCCACGCTTGCGGCGGCGGAGAGCGCCTATCAGGCCGCGCAGAGCGCCTATGCGGCGGACCGGGACTCCTATCAGGCATGGCATGCCTACTACCTGTCCCTGGACAGCTACAACGCCTACCTCCAGGACCGGCTGAAGAGCGCGGCGCAGAACACCGTCCTCAAGGCCGCCGAATGGAGCTATACCAGCACGCCCTATTCCGGTGAGGGCGAGGGCGCGCCGGAGATCCGAAATGACGCGGCCTTCCATCCGGCCGAGATCCTGGGGGGCGACGGCGCGGGAGGCAGCGTGGGCTATGTGTTCGCACCCGCCTCCAACGGCAGCGGCAGCGCGGTGTTCTTCGGCAGCACGCTGACGCAGGATGCGTCCGGCGAGGCGTACGATCGGTACGTCCAGTTCCTGACGGACAGCGGGATGGCGGACACCGACTACGCCGACTACCTGAAGAGCACAAAAAAATCCACGCTGGACGTGCTGGGTACCCGGTCCAACCTGAACCTGGCCTGCCAGAGCGGCGGCGTATGGAAGGTATCCTCCATGGCGCTGGCCGAGGGACAGACGCTGGGCAACGTGGAGTTCACCCAGCTGGACGACGGCGCGTACTACCTGGCCTACACCACCCGGCAGGACGCCTACGAGGGCAGCGGCAAAAACGCGGATCATCTTACGGTGGAGCGGCTCTTCCTGCGCAAGGTCACGGCCTCCGGCGATACGGTCGAGTGGGGCACGCCGTACCTGCTGCGCATGACGCGGGATTACGACCAAGACAGCGGTAAGGACGGAATCTATACCGCCGCCGGGGCCTTTACCGCCTATGAGAGTCCCTATTTCTCCAACCTGAGCTTCCTGACCGCGGCGGTCGACAGCGATATGCTGACCGGAACGGAAGAATCCTTCTCCACGATGGCGGTGCAGGAGCATACCTTCCTGCTCTTTGAAATGAACGGGGCCACCTATCTCATTTTGGATGACAGCCTGAAGAGCATCACCGCATCCCAGACGGGCGCCATCCACCCCTTCTTTACCGGCGCGAAGCACGCGGACGGGGCGCAGGAGGCCTCCGGCAAGCTGGAGGTCACCATTGGCGCGGATGCCAAGGGCAACCTGTTTGCCGTCTATGTGGGGAGCGTGCCCAACACCACCAACAACGCCCTGTATCTGTCCGCATATGATCCGGCCACCAATACCTGGGGCGACGGGGTCATGCTGGCCATGCGCAACATGGACACCTATGAGGCGTCCCTCCGGTACGACTGGGGCAGCCTTACCGCTCAGGCGGCCTATCTGGGCCTTGCGGGAGAAGGCGGAGGCCTGCTGACCGACGCGGACGTGCGCAGCCTCTACGGTGAGGACGCGGACAACGTGCTGGCCAATCTGAAGGCCTACCCCGACGATCTGGGCGACAAGAACAACCTGACCTTCTCCAACGTACAGGCCGTGCAGGGCGCTGCGGGCGAGCTGCTGGTGCTCACGCAGGGGACGCTGGCCGAATTGGGCGTCGTCTCCTATACAAACGGCGCCGAGACCGCGTACATGGTCATGCCGGAGTATGCAGACGGCGGCATGAGCAGCTCCCTGGGCATGTATGCCGTGAGCTACGGAAAAGGCAGCCAGAATCTGGGCGAGGGGAAGCTTGCGTTCGGCCACACGGACTTCAGCGTGGGCAGCCGGCTCTATGTGAGCCTGAGTGCGGTCAACACCGGTGACACGGCCTTCCGGGGCAGCCCGGCGCAGCCCATCACCGCCACCCTGACCGCCGATGGTCAGGCGTTGGCCAGCTGGAAGATCGAAAGCAACATCCGCTCGGGACAGACCCTGGTCCTGGACGGCGACTGCGCCGCGCTGGAACGCGACCTGCCGGAGGGGACAACGTTCACCCTTACCCTGCAGGAGTACGAGGGGGCGGGCTACGAAGACCCCGCCAGCGTATCCGTCGACCTGTTCACGGTGGAGCAATACCCGGACCTGGGCGTGGAGGATCTGACGGTCACAGTCGCAAATGTTTCGGCAGACGGCAGCACGACCACGCTGAACGTGGAGTTCGTGGCTGCCAACCGGGGTTCCGGCAAGGCGGAGGGCGTCTATGCCCAGTTTACCTATGCCGACGCAACGGATGAAAACGGCGAGGCCACCTACGCGGTGCTCCCCCTCACGGGCAGCGACCTGACCGTCGACCAGGCCAGAAGGCTGGAGACCCTGGCGGCGGACGAAAACGGGGACGCCAATCTGGCGCAGGGGATCCTTTATCTCTACAACGCCGCGGACGGCAACAACGACCTGGAGGCCGGATACGGCAGGCGGGTCAGCGGCACCATCACAGTGCCTTCCAAGGCCTTCGCGGCGGGAGAGTCCGGCTACCTGAAGCTGAAGATCGAGCTGTTCACCGGTTCCGACCGGATTACCGGCCTGGACGCGGGCGTGGTCAACGCCGTACACGACGAGTACTACGCCGCCAATAACGCGCAGACGGTCGACCTGCAGGCAGTTACCCGCTATACCGCGGCTCCTTCCGTGGTCATCCCCATGGGGACCACCACGCTGGTGCCCGTGACCGCGGTTAGCGCCCGGGGGACCCGGCCCGCCCTCAGCGTCACGGAGATTGACGATGCCACAGACGGACCAAACATCGGCATACTCAATTTCCGGCAGAGCACGGCCGCAGGCGGAAGCGTCTCCGGCGTGTTGTCCATCACGCCCTCCAGGCCGGGCACCGGCGTCATCCATCTCTATGACGCGGATACGGAAAGCCGGGTCGCCGTGGCCTTTACCGTCACGGAGGCTGCCGAGGGCATCGATATCTTCAACGACAACGGCGCGTTCACCTTCTACAACGCCGACGGTACGCCCTACGATGCGGAAGCGGTCGGGAACCAGTCCTGGGCGTTCAACAGCGCCCCCGGCTGGGGCACGGGCGGGAGCGCGGAGATCCCCCTGCGCAGCAACCTGTCTATCGGCGAGCAGGGCGCATCCTTCACCTTCCGTACCGTGGCCGAGTCCATCGACCTTTATTTCCAGGGCTCGATCGAGGTGAGCAGCAAGGACTATCCCAACTATCAGGGCGACGCCTGTACCAACGCCACCGGCGGATCGACGCCCACGAAGATCACGCTCGGCTCGAACGACGACAACACGGCGTATACCGTGACCGTCAAGATCACCAGCACCACCGCAAGCTTTGACCGGCTGGTGGAGCACTATTCCGGCGGCGTGGTGCCTACGCCGGACTATGACGGGACCAACCCGCTCTTCATCTGGAGCCGCAGCTTCCCCGCCACGGCTTCCATCACGGGCGGGGGCGCGGCGATCCCCCTGTCCCTTTACGTGCTGGACAACAACGGGCTGGACTATATCAGCATAAACGGCACCCGCTGCAACGCCGCCAGCGGCGCGGTAACGGAGCTGGGTGGGGACGGCCTGCTCTGGCGGTATGATTTCGGAGCCCTGGCCGCCAACGGGAACTACGACATCACGGCGGTGGATATCTCCGGAAACACCGTCAGCACCACCCTGATCGTGGATTGGTTCAACACGGCGGCTTCGGGCGACGAGACCACCGTGGCCGTACCGCGGTACGGTGCGGACTTCTATCTGGATGCGGCCAAGTGGGGTGGGACTCCCGTCGGTACGGGGGCCATCGAGAAACTGAACATCACCTTTACCGAGCAGAGCGGAAATGAAAAGGCCACTGGAAACACGCATGAAGTCTATTGCTTCGACGGCAGCAGTTTTGCGCCGATGACCGCCGAGGCCTCGAACGCGGCGATGTTCAAGGTCAGCGGAAACGGCATCTACTGGACCCGCACCGTAAACAGTGATAAGACCTGGAGCGCGCAAGTGCTGTACATGGGCCAGGTGGACGCAAATCTGCCGCAGGTGACGCTGGCCTTCAACCAGGCCGGCGGAGCGCTGGAGTGGAGCGCCTACAAGACCGGAAGCGCAGCTGCGCAGATCACGGATGTGGCCGTCAACGGCTATAAGGTGAACGCGCAGCCGGGCAAGAACCTCTACGGGACGCTGGAGATCGCGTACAACGGTACCTACACCATCACGGCGGAGGATGCGGGCGGAAACCGGAACAGCATTGGATATACCGTAGACGCCCTCAAGCTGGACCTTGCCGGGTGCTCCGCCGCCTCCACCGGCGCCTGGAACCAGGCCCGGAACAACGGCAGAGTGGAAGCAGACTTGAGCGGGGCCGTCGGCGCCTCCTATCACGGGGAGGATTCCAACGAGGCACAAAACGACTATCATGCCCGCTACCAGACGGCGCTGGTCCCCGGCGGCTATGACCTGAACGGACTGGCGGAGGACACGGAACTGGTCTGGACGCCGGTGAACAAGGGCAACGCGTTCCGGTGCGTCTACGAAGGCCTGACCCCCGGCGCGTACCTGCTGGTGGTACGGGACGCGGCAGACCCGGCAAATGTGAGCAGTCTGCCGGTGAGCGTGGCGGACGACGCCATTACGGTGCGGGCTGCCACCCTGAATGCATCCAGCAGCTCCGCATCGGACGGACAGGTGCTGGCCACCGCGGCAGGCGGCAACACGGAAAGCTTTGAGTTTGCCATCCTGGCCGCACCCGGCTACAAGGGCAGCACGCCCGGCATCGCAGACTTCCTCGCGCTGGACACAGCGCAGAGCACCCAGGATGACATCGTCTGGAGCCTGGCCGACGACCCGGCGGTCAATCAGCGGGCCAAGACCTTTACAGGCCTCAAGGCGGGGCAGTATCTGGTGGCGGTGCGCGGCGTCTATGGCGCCACGCAGGCACAGCTCGCGACGCTGGTTGCCGACCGGAAGACGCTGAACGACGCCAAACAGGCGCTGGCAGAGGCGAAGAACCCGGCTGCGGAGGAGCTGGAACGGCTGAAGGCCGCCGTAGAAGCCGCACAGGCCGGATATGACGGCGCGGTACAGACGGTCCAGAATGCTTCGGCGGCGGCTTACGAAGGCGCGGGCGGCTATTGGGACGGGGCGGACGTGATCGTGGTGACCGTCGTTGACAACAGCATCTTCGGCGGCTCCTCCAGCGCGGGCAGCCGCAGCAACCTGCGCGGGGTCAGCGCGGACGGCAACGGCTCGGCGGTGTATACCATCAAGTCGTCCAAAGCGGACCTGACCCGTGCGGACAGCCAAAGCATCGTGGAGGCTAACCAGACCAGCAATGTGGTGCTCAAGGGCGGCGGCCTGGCCGTTTATATCCCCAGGGGCACGCTGGAGGAAGGCTTCGACGTGAACCGCCTGATCGTAAAGCCGGATGAGGCAAAAAGCGGCATGGTGGTGCAGTATACCGACCTGGGCGGCACGGCGGTCATCCTGCCGTGGTGCCTGGTTTCGGACGGCGCCGCGCAGTATATCACCGCGGGCGCGGGAGACTACGAGCTGGTGATGGGCAGCGCCGATTTCAAGGATACCGATTGGCTTTGGGGCGCTGAGTCCATCGGCTTTACCGCCCGCAGGGAGCTGTTCACAGGTACGGGCGAGGGTCTGTTCTCTCCCAACCTGCCCATGACCCGGGCCATGTTCGTTACCGTGCTCTGGCGCATGGCGGGCAGCCCGGCGGCGGAGGGCGGGCTGACCTTCACCGATCTGAAGGGCGAGTGGTACCGCCAGGCGGTACGGTGGGCCGTTGCAAACGGTATCGCGGACGGCTACAGCGCCGAGCGCTTCGGACCGGACGACCCGGTCAGCCGGGAGCAGATGTGCGTGTTCCTGTGCCGTTTCCTGGAGCACCTGGGCTGGACGCTGGACCGGGAGTTCTCCGGCGCGGCGTTCGCCGATGGCGCGGGCATCAGCACCTGGGCGGCGGACTGCGTGGATATCTGCACCCGGGCCGGCCTGGTCCAGGGCGTCGGCGGGAACGCCTTTGCACCGAAGCAGAGCGCAAGCCGCATGGAGGTGAGCACGCTGCTGACCCGCTTTGTGACAAAACTGGTTGAAAAATACTGCGGCGTATGAGAGAATAAGAACTGCGGGGACCGCCTTGCGGTCCCCGCAGGCGCGTTCCGGACGCAAAATGGAAAGGAGGCACATGGCGGATGAGACGGCTGGGCTATCGGGCGCTTGCGCTCCTGACGGTAGCGTCCGTCCTGCTGCTGTCCCCCGGACGGGCGGCGGAGCAGCCGGAGACGGAGTTCGACGGATACCTGGTGCGCCTGAGCGATCCGAGGGAATGGAACGGCCCTGTGCTTCTGAGCGCAGGCACCTGTGAAGAAGTAAGCGACGGACTGTATCGGGTGGAGGATCTGGAGACGGCCCAGGCAATGGACCAGCTGGGCATGGCGGAGTACTACGAGCCCAATTACCGCCTGGAGCTGCTGGAGAGCGGAAGCTATATGCCCGCTCAGTGGAACCTGCTCACGGTCCATGCCCAGACCGCCTGGGAGCATACCGACGGGCAGGGCGCGTACGATATGCGCGGTACGGGAGTCACGGTGGCGGTGATCGACTCCGGAGTGTACCGGGAACATCCGGATTTCAAGCAGGAGCATATCCTGGATTACTACGATCTTGCGGGCACCGACGACGGGGTGGACGTCTGGCACGGCACCTTTGTGGCAGGCGTTATCGCGGCCCAGGTGAACAACGCCCTGGGGGTGGACGGGGTAGCCCCGGATGTGACGATTCTGCCTATTTGTGTGACGAAAAACGGGGGTTCGGATACCGCCCTGCTGATCCAGGCCATCGATTACGCCGTCAAACAGGGCGTGGATGTGATCAACCTCAGCATCGGGGGGAAGTACGGAAACGAAAGCCTGAAAAAGGCCTGTCAGGATGCGGTGGATGCCGGAATTCTCGTCATCGCCGCCGCGGGAAATTATAAGTCCGGCGAGACAAAGAGCAGCGCCTGTTACATGTACCCCGCCTCCTACGACGGCGTAGTGAGCGTGTCCGCCTGCAAGCAGGACGGGGAAACGGTGAGCTTTGATTCCAGCTACTCCTACTTTAACGACAGGGTCACGGTGGCCGCGCCGGGTACGGGCGTACAGTCTCTCTATCTGGATGGGGGTACGGCGACCAAACAGGGCACTTCCTTTGCCGCGCCGGTGGTCACGGCCATGGCCGCCATGGCCAAGCAGCGCAGCCGGGCGATCGCCCCGGAGACGTTTGCAGCGCTGCTCTGCGGCAGCGCTGTCGATCTGGGCGAGGCGGGCTACGACCTGTACTATGGTTTTGGACTGGCGGACATCGCAGCCTTCGCCGGGGCGCTGGACCGAAGCTATTCCGTCACCTATCGCCTGGGCGCGGAGGATGCGGCGTTTGCGCCGGGCGCGCAGGTTCCCCGGGCGTATGCCCTGGGGCCGGAGGATATCCCCCTGCCGGAGCCGGTCCGGCCGGGGTACCGCTTTTTGGGCTGGTACGAGACGGAGGACGCTTCCGGTACGCCTGTTGGGGAGCTCCCGGCCGGCTGTGTGGGGGACAAGACCTATTATGCGGCATGGAGCGATGTCTCCACCCGCTATTTCGCACAGTATGCTTCCGATGGGCGGCTGCTGGCGGTAGAACAGCTGCCGCAGGGGACAGACCGCATTGCGGACGTGGAGGTGGAGATCCGGGACGGGGCCGTGCTGGGCAGCCTGTTCTGGGTGGATGAGACCGGCGCGCCGCTGAGAGAAGCCGAATACGCGTTACTGAACGGGACCCCTACGCCGGAGTCCTGAACCCCCCGCGAAACTGTCGAAAAAGCGGCTGAACGCTGCCAGGCGGGCGATGACGATCCTGTTTTGACAAGCGGGACCCCGCGCCGTATCCCTTCGGGGGTGCGGCGCGGGGTCCCGTTCTGTCTGCGGTGACGTGTGGTCTATTCTGCAAGCGGTAGGGTAATGGTGAACACAGAGCCCTTGCCGACGGTGCTGGAGAGCGTGACCCGGCCGCCATAGAGCTGGACGATATGCTTGACGATGGCCAGCCCCAGGCCGGTACCGCCGTTTTTGCGGGCGCGGCCCTTATCGACCCGGTAAAAACGCTCAAAGACGCGATTTTTGGCCTCATCGGGAATGCCGATGCCGGTATCGGACACACAGATCACAGCCTGGCCGTCCCGGGCGGCGGCGTTCACCTCTACCCGGCCGCCGGGCTCGTTGTACTTGAGGCCGTTTTCCATCAGGTTGAGCAGCAGCTCCTTCAAACGGCCCTGCGGCACGGCCACAGAGGCGGCGCTGCCGGATACGTTCAGCGTTACGCCGGCCTTTTGCGCGGCGGGGGCGAGAAGCGCGGCGGTCTCCCGGGCTACGCTCAGAACGTCGGAATGCTCCTCGCATTGGGCAATGGCGACCGACTCCAGCTCGGAGAGCTTGAGAATGTCGTTGATCAGATCGATCAGCCGGTCGACCTCCACACCGATCATGGTGATAAAACGCTTTTGATCCTCCGGAGAGGCCACCATACCGGTGGAGAGCATGTCGGTAAAGCCTTTGATGGAGGTCAACGGAGTTTTGAGCTCATGAGAGACGTTGGCGGTAAATTCGCTGCGGATGCCTTCCGCTTTTTTCAGCTCGGTCACGTCGGAGATCAGGATGGACGTGCCCACCCGCTGGCCCTCATACTGGCGGCCGGAGACGGGTGAGATGAACATGCGCAGGCTGCGGGCCTGTTCGGTGAGGGCGTCCACATCCAGCACCACGCCGCTGTGCCGCTGCTTGGATTCGGCAATGGCTTCCCGCAGGCGGCGGGAACGGGTGAGCAGCAGAGCGCCGTCCTCTTCCCCCTCCGGAATGCCGAACAGGGAACGGGCCGCGCGGTTGATGGCCAATACGCTGCCGCCCTCGTCCAGCAGGATCAGACCCTCGCCCATGCAGTCCAGGATGAGTCCCACCTTGTCCCGCTCGGCGGTGATGGACTGAATGTAACCGCCCAGCCGCTCCATGAGCTTGTCGATATAGCGCAGGATGGGCCGCAGCTCGTCGTCGGCCTGGAATTCCTCCAGGACCGGGGTCTGGGTGCCGTCCAGAACGCCCTGCAGGGCGCCGCCCACGGCGTTGAGGGGCTCCAGGACCTTGTTGGCCGTGCGCCGGGACAGGATCAGGGTCAGCAGCACGCCCGCCGCGGAGGCCAGCAGAAAGCCCCATACGCTGCTCAGGGCCAGGCTGTTGATGGAGGACAGGGGCATGGAGGCACGGCCCACCATACCGTCGGCAAAACGCTTGGCCACATAGAACATGTCGGTGCCCAGCGTGTCCGAGCGGCGGGTAGCCTCCCCCCAGCCGGTGGAGGAGGCCAGTTCCACCTCGGGCCGCGTACCGTGGTCGTCCAACAGCGCCGGGTCGGCCTCCGTATCGGCCAGTACCGTACCGTCCGTGTCGATGATGGTCAGGCGTTTTTCCGGGGCGGCCTGCAGGAACTGGGCGACCACACCCTCCGGGTCGGTGATGGCGCTTTGGGCGTCCATGAGGATCAGCAGTTCCCGGAGATTTTCCCGGGCGGCCTCCACCTCCCGGCTGCGGAACATGAGCACCCCCACGAGATTGGAGATGAGCAGGGCGCACACCACGGTAAGCAGCGTAGCCCCGATGATACGTTTTTTCATTGGCAGGACCTCCGGAAATAGGAGTGGGGGACGGCGGGCTGGGCGGGCCGGCCCTGTGAGGGGATGGGAAAGGGCGTTCTCAGCTCATTTTATAGCCCACGCCCCGGACGGTGGTGATCACGTCCTCCCCCAGCTTTTGGCGCAGGGCTTTGACGTGCATATCCACGGTGCGGGTCTCGCCGGTGTAATCGTAGTCCCAGACGGCCTGAAGGATCTCGTCCCGGGTGAGGGCCACGCCCTGGCGGGTGCACAGCAGGCGCAGAAGCTCGAATTCCTTAAAGGTCAGTTCCACCAAAACGCCGCTCTTGCGCACCTCGCGGGCGGCAGGATCGATCTCCAGGTCGCCGCAGGTCAGGATTTGATCGCCCTTCCGCTGGGTGCGGCGAAGCACCGCTTTGACCCGTGCCTGAAGCTCCATGATGCCGAAGGGCTTGACCACATAGTCGTCCGCGCCCGCCTCGAGGCCGGAGACACGGTCCATCTCAGCGGTGCGGGCGGTGAGCATGATGACCGGGATGTCGCCGGTGTCCCGGCCTGAGCGCAGGCGGCGCAGGATCTCCAGACCGTCCATGCCGGGAAGCATGATATCCAGGATGTACAGGGCGGGCAGGCTTTCGCCCTCTTCCTCCTGGAAGAGGGCCTCCCCCGACTCATAGGAGCGCACGGCATAGCCCACCGACTGGAAATAGTAGCGCAGCATCTCGCGGATGCTCTCGTCATCCTCCACCACCACGATGGCTTTGGGCATGTGATCACCTTCCGTTTTGTTTGCTTGTGCAGGGGCGGCGCCCCTGCGTTATCCGACCAGCGCGCCGGTGACGCAGAAAATGGCCCACTGGGCAATGTTTACCGCGTGGTCCGCAATGCGCTCCAGATACTTGGCGATGATAATGAGATCAATGGCCTGGTCGGCCGCCTCGCGGTTTTCCACGATCAGCTCCACCAGCTCTCCCTTGATGGTGCGGAAGAGCTCGTCGATCTCATCGTCCAGGGCGATGACCGCGCGGGCGGCTTCATCGTCCCGGTTGACGTAGGCAAAAATGGAGCGCTTGACCATGACGGAGGCCTTCTGGCTCATGGTGCGGATATCCAGAAGGGTACGGTCCTGCTTCTGCTGCTGAAGCAGCAGGGAGATCTCCGCGATGTTGGCGCACTGGTCGCCGATGCGCTGCAGGTCGGTGACCATTTTCAGGGCCGCCGAGATCGTGCGCAGATCCCGGGCCACCGGCTGCTGCTGCAAAAGCAGCCGCAGACAGCGGTTTTCGATGTCCCGCTCCATCTGATCCATACTCCTGGTCATCTCGATCGCCGCCTTGGCGGCGGCGTCGTCGCTGGAAGAGAGCGACTCCGTCACCACGTCGATGGCGTCCTCGGCGGCGGCGGACATGTTGATCATTTCGTAGTTGAGCTCCTGGAGCTCCGCGTCAAAGGTCTTTCTCATGGTTGCCTCCTTATCCGAACCGCCCGGTAATATAATCCTCCGTGCGCTTGTCTTTGGGCATGGAGAACAGTTGGGTGGTCTCGCCGAACTCGATCAGCTCACCCAGCAGGAAAAACGCGCATTGATCGGAGATACGGGTGGCCTGCTGCATATTGTGGGTGACGATGACGATGGTATAGTCCTGTTTCAGGTCCGCGATCAGGTCCTCGATTTTGGAGGTGGAGATGGGGTCCAGAGCGCTGGTGGCCTCGTCCATCAGCAGGATATCGGGTTCCACGGCCAGCGCGCGGGCAATGCAGATGCGCTGCTGCTGGCCGCCGGAGAGGCCCAGTGCGGACTTTTTCAGACGGTCCTTCACCTCGTCCCAGATGGCGGCGCCGCGGAGCGAGTTTTCCACGATATCGTCCAGCTTGCTTTTGTTCTTGACGCCGTGGGTGCGGGGGCCGTAGGCGATATTGTCGTAGATGCTCATGGGAAAAGGATTGGGCTTTTGGAAGACCATGCCGATCTGCTTGCGCAGCCAGGTCACATCCAGGCTGGAGTCATAGACCTCCCGGCCGCGGTACTTGACGCTGCCGGTGATGCGCACGCCGGGCACCAGGTCGTTCATCCGGTCCAGCGTTTTCAGAAAGGTGGATTTGCCGCAGCCGGAAGGACCGATGAGGGAGGTGACCTTTTTTTCCGGGATATCGATGGATACGTCCTTCAAGGCGTGGGTAGGACCGTAATAGAGATTGAGCCCCTGGGCGGAGAGAATGGTATCGTCCATGGCGGCCTCCTTACTTTTTCTTTAGCTTCTTGCCCACCAGTTTGGCGGTCAGATTGATGACCAGGGTGAGCAGCATCAAAATGGCGGCGATGGCGAAAGCCACGTCAAATTCCGCGCGCTCTTTGGCGTACACATACAGTGCCACCGTCAGGGTAGCGCCGGAGCTGTGGAGGAAGTTGCCCCAGGAGGCGAAGAAATGGTTCAGGGACATGCCCATACCGGCGGTAAACAGAAGAGCGGCGGATTCCCCCACGATACGGCCCACCGCCAGGATGCAGCCGGTGACGATGCCGTCCACCGAGGAGGGGAGCACGATGGTGCGGATCATATGCCACTTGCCGGCGCCAAGGCCCAGCGCGCCTTCCCGGTAGGACTGGGGGACGGTCTTCAGGCTCTCCTGGGTGGTGCGCACGATGGTGGGCAGCGTCATAATGACCAAGGTGAGCGCGCCGGCCAGCAGAGAGGATTGAAGCCCCAGGAACTGACAGAAGAAAAGCATGCCCACCAGGCCGTAAATAATGGAGGGGATGCCGGTAAGCGTCTCGGTGGCAAATTCGATGGCCGAGACCAGACGGCGGTTTTTGGCGTATTCCGTCAGGTAGATGGCGGCGCCCACGCCCAGGGGGAGGATGAAGATCAGGGTGAGGACCACGATATAGACCGTGTTGAGAATATTGGGCAGGATACCGATGGTATCCTTCAGGTAGCTGCTCTGGGTGGAGAGCAGGTTCCAGGTGATATGGGGCAGGCCGCGGTAGAAGATATAGCCGATCATGAAGACCAGCAGCGCGCAGGTGAGCCCTGCGCTGAGGTAGAGCAGCAGGCGCAGGGCGCGGTCATACAGGCGGCGCCTGCCGGACAGCGGCTTCCTTTCCATCAGTATATCACCCCTTCTTCCCTTTGAGAAGTGTATTCAGAATGACGTTGATCAGCATAATGAAGAGAAACAGCACCAGCGCGATGGAGAAGAGGGCCTGGCGCTGGAGTCCGGCGGAATAGGACATCTCGCTGGCCACGGCGGTGGTGAGGAACTTGACGCTTTTGAACAGAGAGGGCATATTGGCCACGTTTCCGGCGACCATGAGGATGGCCATGGCCTCTCCAATGGCGCGGCCGATGCCCAGCACCACCGAAGCGGCAATTCCGCTGGAGGCGGCCGGGACGGAGACCCGGAACACCGTTTCGATCCAGGTGGCGCCCAGGCCCAGGCTGGCCTCCTCATACTCGGGGGGCACCGCCTTGAGCGCGGTTTCCGACACGCTGATGATGGAAGGGAGGATCATGACGGCCAGCACGAGGATGGCGGCGAAGAGACTGGCGCCGTCGGGCAGATGGAACCACTCCCGCACCGCGGGGACCAGCACGATCATACCGACCAGACCGTAGACCACCGAGGGAATGCCCGCCAGCAGGTCCACCGCCGGGCGAACGACGGCGGTGAGCCTGGGCGGGGCCACCTTGGCCAGAAAGATCGCGCAGAAAAGCCCGATGGGAACGCCGATAAGGATAGCGCCCGCCGTGCCGTAGACGGAGGTGAGGATGAAGGGGAGGATGCCGAACTTGGGCTCGGCGGCGGTGGAGGCCCACTCCCGACCGAACAGGAACTCGACAAGGCCGATCTCCCGGATGGCGGGCAGGCCCGTGAGGACAAGGTATACGCTGATGAACAGGACAAAGGCGACGGCGATCAGGCCGCAGATCAGGAAGACGATGTTCATCGCGACTTCCAGCGCATTGCGCGCGCCCTTCGTTTTCATGGCAGATCCGCCTTTCCGGGTTTTAGAATGTATCAGAAGCCGTGGACAGCCCCGAACACGCCGACCGCACAAGGCGGGGGCGTGTTCGGGGGAGAGGGATTGGATGGGTTACTTCACAGGGGGCACAGCGCCGGCGGCGCGGATGATGTCGGCCACATCGCCGCTCATGGCGTAGTCCAGGAAGGCCTGGGTGGCGTCCGAGGGGGCGGCGCCGTCCTTGGTGACCATCACGAAGGGACGCTGGATGGCGTAGCTGCCGTCCTGCACGGTGGCCTCGCTGGCCTCCACGCCGTTGACCTTCACGGCCTTGACGGTGTCGTCCACGGCGGAGAGAGAGGCATAGCCGATGGCGTTGGGGTTGGAGGCTACGTTGGCGATCACATCGCCGGTGGAGGTGAGCTCGTTGGTGTAGACGCACTGGTCGGCCACGCCCACGATCTCTTCAAAAGCGCCGCGGGTGCCGGAGCCGGCTTCACGGCCGATGAAAGCCACGGGGCCGTCGGCGCCGCCCAGTTCAGACCAGTTGCTGATCGCGCCGGTGGCCAGCTTGGCGATGTCTTCGACGGTCAGGTCCTCCACCGTGTTGGCGGGGTTGACAATGATGGCCACGCCGTCCAGGGCGACGATATGGGCCACAGCGCCATTGGAAACTTCCTCGTCCTTCAGCGCGCGGCTGGAAAGGCCGATGTCGCAGGTGCCGTCCAGGATGCTCTGGATGCCGCTGCTGGAACCGGTGCCGCTGTAGCTGACGGTCACGCCGCTCTGGACGGAGCCGAAGGATTCGATCAGGGCGCCCATCACCTTTTCCATAGAGGTGGAGCCGTTGGTGTTCACAGTGCCGGACAGCGCGGCGGGCGCCTGAGTCTCGGGAGCACTGGTCTCAGGGGCGCTGGTCTCGGGAGCGGGGGTGCCGGCGGAGCCGCCGCCGCTGCCGCCGCAGCCGGCGAGCATACCGACGCAAAGAGCTGCGGAGAGCAGCAGAGCAAGGGTCTTCTTTTTCATTTTTTCGATCTCCAATCATGCATGTTTTATTGATTTCTCGGGAACAATGATCAGTATATCCGCCCATTGTAAAGTTGTCGCGCAAGGATTTGTAAAGTGTGTGTAAAGCGCCGCGGTAGTAGGATTGCCGGTTTTGCGCCGAAAAAAACGCCCATCCCGCTTTGTAAAGCGGGATGGGCGTTTCCGGCGGCCGAACAAGTGGCTTTGCCGCTTGTTTGAAGCAGCTGCGGCCTGCTGTGCGCACTCGCTGCCCGTCATAGGCGGGCAGCTCGCATACTTACGGGCTGAGCCGTGTTTTCACCGACGCACATGCCGCCGGGGAAAACAGGATTATGCTTGATCCGCGTCTGTACCCCAAGGGCATTTCCGCGCCTGCTCTGCAGGCTCGGGCATGGGCGCAAACGCTGCGGCGCGTTTCCAGCCTGGGATCGCCTCACAGACCAAGCCAATCCTTCAGGTCCATAAGGTCGGGGGCAATATGATCGCAGGGATAAGGCGCGAAGGCGGAAGCGGGCGTGGTGCCGTTGAGAACCGCGCAGAAATGGGCTCCGGAGCGCTGGGCGGCCTGTGCGTCGAGAATGGTGTCTCCGCAATAGAGCACCTGATCCGGCGTCAGGTTCAGAGCGGCCACGGCGGCCAGGATCCCCTCCGGGTCGGGCTTGGGCCGGGCGACCTGGTCGCCGCCGGTAACGGAGCAGAGCAGACGGACCACGTCCAGGTGCTCCAGCACTCTGCGCAGCGTGGAGCCTTTTTTGCTGCTGACCACGCCGGCGGGGATGCCCCGTTCCCGCAGGGCTTCCAGCAGCGCCCGTGCGCCGGGGAAAAGCTGCGTGGTGGAGATTTGGAGCGGGTTGGCCTTTTCCACGTAATACCGGCGGAACAGGGCCCGTTGGCCGGGGTCGCCGTCTCCGGTGAGAAGGGTGTAGCCGTCTTCCAGAATATAGCCCACCGTTGTCCGGACCGACTCCCGGTCCGGTTCGGCCAGTCCCATCCGGGCAAAGGCATACTGGAAGCCGGTCACGATCGCCTCGGTGGCGTCCCCGAGCGTATAATCAAAATCAAAAAGTACCGCTTGAAATTTCATGAGCTCCATCCAATCGTCTGATGATTTTGGCGGGATTGCCCGCCACCACGCAGTGATCCGGTACGTCGCGGGTGACCACCGCTCCGGAGGCCACCACCACGTTGCTGCCGATGGTCACGCCGGGATTGATGACCGCGTGACCGCCGATCCATACATCGTCCCCGATGGTGACGGGCCTGCCGTACTCCAGCCCCAGTCGGCGCTGGGCGCCCTCGATGGGGTGGGTGGCGGTATAGATGCCCACGTGGGGGCCCAGCATGCAGTCCCGGCCGAAGGTCACGGGGCACTCATCCAGGATGACGCAGCCCGCGTTGGCGTAAAAGCGCTCTCCCACGGAGATGTTGCAGCCATAGTCGCAGTGAAACCCCGTTTCGACCCAAAAGGACTGGCCGGTTCGCCCAAAGAGCGAGCGCAGCTGCGCTACGGCCGCCTCCCGGTCACGGGTGTGGTTGAAGTCGAACAGGACCTCCCGGCAGCGGTCGGCCGCGGCCTCGATCTCCGGGTCCGCGCAGGAAAAGGGTTTTCCGGAAAGCATATCGTCCCAGCTACTCATACTGCTTCCTCCCGGTCGTGCTGGGGATGTGCAGTTCATCCCGGTATTTGGCCACGGTACGGCGGGACAGAGCGCAGCCCTGCGCGCTCATCCGTTCGCACAGCTTTTGATCTGAGAGGGGCTTGCGTTTATCCTCCTCCGCGATGAGCTTTTTCAGCAGCGCCTTGGCCGCATCCGGGGAAGCGGCGTCGCCGCCGTGGAGAGTGGGGCCCAGGCTGCGGGAGAAAAAGTAGCTCAGGGGATACACGCCCATGGAGCACTGGATATACTTGTCCTTTACCGCGCGGCTCACCGTGGACTCGTGCACGCCGATGCGCTCGGCCACATCGGCCAGGGACAGGGGGACCAGATGGCCCGGACCCTTGCGGAAAAAGGCCTCCTGAAGATCCAGGATGCACTCGGCACAGGACATGAGGGTGCTGCGCCGCTGCTCGATGGCACGCACCATCCACTTGGCCTGCCGGACCTTGCCGCTCAGGTATTCCTTGACCTCGTTCTCGTCGCTCTCCTTCATCAGACGGGTATAGTAACTGCTGATGTTCAGCGTGGGGAAAAAGTAGTCGTTGGTCAAAAGCTCAAAGTGATCGGGAAAGCTGACCACGATGATGTCGGGATTGATGTAGGTCAGATTCTCCCGGGCGGCAAAGCCGGTGCCGGGGCGGGGATTCAGGGATCGGATCAGCTCGCAGGCCTCGCGGACTTCCTCCGGTCCCGCCTTCAGTTCCCGGGCGATGAGGCCGTAGCGGCTCTTGGAGAGCGCCTCCAGCTGGCTCTGGGCGATCTGCACCGCCAGGGCGTTTACCGGCGCGCGCCGCTCCAGCTGGAGACGCAGACACTCGGATAGGTCCCGCGCGCCCACGCCGGCGGGTTCCAGGGTCTGCACCACCCGCAGCGCCTGCTCCAGCAATGCCTCCGGCTGGCCCAGATCCGCGGCCAGGGAGGCCAGGTCCTCGTCCAGCCAGCCGCTCTGGTTCAGATTTTCCACCAGAAATTCCGCACAGGCCATGACGGGCGCATCCAGCTCCAGCACCCGGAGCTGGGAAAGAACGTAATAATAGAGATTCTCGTCGGAATCTTCCGTGGTGCCGTAGTTGTGCAGGGGGCTGTCTTCTTCCTCCGTATCCTGCTGATGATAGTAACGATTCTGAGGGTCTGTGGACTCCAGCCACTCCAACTTTCGACGCAGTATGGAGAACTCATCCTGCTTGTCATAGTTCTCCTCCGGTTCCAGCACGGGATTCTCCTGGACTGCCTCCTCGATGTACTCCAGCAGCTCCTGAGAGCCCATCTGGAGGACCTCCATGGACTGCATCATCTGCGGGGAGAGAGACTGGGTCTGCTTCTGCGACATGTTCAGCTCCAACGTGCTGCCCTCCCTTCCATTCGACAATTTCACTCAAGGGAGAGTATACCACGAAAAGGGGGGCGGATTCAACATTTGCCGGTGTAGAAAATGAGCCCGCCCCGAAAGGGCGGGCTTACGGCAGGCGTTGAACGATGGTTCTCCCGTTTCGCCGGGCGGCCAAATGGAAGGACCATCGTTTGAATTACTGCCGGATCACGGTGCCGGTCTTGCCTGCCACGCCGTCCTTCGCCTTTTCCAGCAGGGTAATGAGCGCGGAGCGGCCGGGGGCGGAACGGGCGAACTCCACCGCCGCCTGGACCTTGGGCAGCATGGAGCCGGGGGCGAAGTGGCCCTGGCCCATATAGACCTCGGCCTCTTCCGGGGTGAGCGTATCCAGCCATTTCTGATCAGGCTTGCCGAAGTTGATCGCCACCTTTTCCACGGCGGTGAGGATGATCAGGGTGTCGGCCTGCACCTGCTGGGCCAGCACACAGGAGGCAAAGTCCTTGTCAATGACGGCCGGCGCGCCCTTGAGATGATGCCCCTGCGTGGCGTAAACGGGAATACCGCCGCCGCCGCAGGCCACGACCACCAGACCGGCCGCCGCCATGTCCCGGATGGACTGGATCTCCACGATGGACTTGGGCTTGGGGGAGGCGACCACCCGGCGATAGCCCCGGCCGGCGTCCTCCATGACGGTGTAGCCCCGCTCGGCCACCATCCGGTCGGCCTCCTCCTTGGTCATAAAGGCGCCGATGGGCTTGGTGGGGTTCTGGAACGCCGGGTCGGAGCGATCCACCTCCACCTGGGTGAGCACCGTGGCCACTCCCTTTTGGATATCACGGTCCAGCAGCTCCTCCCGCAGAGCATTTTGCAGGTCGTAGCCGATGTAGCCCTGGCTCATGGCCACGCAGACCGACAGGGGGCAGGGGATGTACTTCTCGGGGTCGGAGCGGGTCAGCTCCTGCATGGCCTTCTGGATCATACCCACCTGGGGGCCGTTGCCGTGGGAGAGGATGACCTCGTGGCCTTCCTGGATCAGATCCGCGATGGCCTTGGCGGTCTGGCGTACCGCCGTCATCTGCTCCGGCAGATTGTTGCCCAGGGCGTTGCCGCCCAGAGCGATCACGATGCGCTTGCCCATGACAGAGACAACCTCCTTTGGTCGCTTGAAGGTGAAAGGGACGGCCCGCCCACAAAATGGATGCGGACGGGCCAGAGAAAGGGGAACAGGTATCCAAAAGCAACGCCGGACGCGTTACTTGTTGAACCAACGCTGGGTGCCGCGCTCCTCCAGGGCCTTCAGCACGGCCTGGGGATTTCTGCATTTGGCCAGGAAGATCATGGCGGCGATGATGTAGGGCTTGTAAGAGGCCTCTTTGTACAGCGCCTCGCGGTAGCGGTCGAAGACGCTCTCCTCCACCTCGCCGTCCACGCAGGATACGCCGTTGATGTCGGCGGGCAGGCAGTGCAGGTACAGCGCCTTGCCGTCCCGGGTGGTCTTCATCCGTTCCTCGGTGCAGCACCAGTCCTTGTGCTGGGCGTTTTGCGCCAGCAGCTCCTTTTCCAGGGCCTTGATGCCTTCGCTGTCGCCCTGGGCGTATAGGTCGGTGCGCTTCTCCATGGCGGCAAAGGGAGCCCAGCTCTTGGGATACACGATGTCCGCGTCCCGGAAGGCCTCGGCCATGGAATTCACGCGCCGGAACGTGCCGCCGGACTTTTCCGCGTTTGCAGCGGCCACAGTCTCCACCTCGGGCATGACCTCGTAGCCCTCGGGATGGGCCAGCACCACGTCCATGCCGAAGCGGGTCATCAGGCCGATGACGCCCTGAGGCACGGAGAGGGGCTTGCCGTAGCTGGGAGAATAGGCCCAGGTCATAGCGACCTTCTTGCCCTTCAGGTTCTCCACACCGCCGAATTCGTGGATGATGTGCAGCATGTCGGCCATGCACTGGGTGGGGTGGTCGATGTCGCACTGCAGGTTGACCAGGGTCGGCTTCTGCTCCAGCACACCGTCCTTGTGGCCCTGGGTGACGGCGTCCACCACGTCGTGCATGTATTTGTTGCCTTTGCCGATGTACATGTCGTCCCGGATGCCGATCACGTCGGCCATGAAGGAGATCATGTTGGCGGTCTCACGGACGGTCTCGCCGTGGGCGATCTGGCTCTTGCCCTCGTCCAGGTCCTGGACCTCCAGGCCCAGCAGGTTGCAGGCGCTGGCAAAGGAGAAGCGGGTGCGGGTGGAGTTGTCCCGGAACAGGGAGATGCCAAGGCCGGACTCAAAGATCTTGGTGGAGATGTTGTGCTCCCGCATGTAGCGCAGAGCGTCGGCCACGGTGAAGACGGCCTCGATCTCATCGTCGGATTTCTCCCAGGTCAGGAAGAAGTCGTTCTCATACATCTCCTTGAAGTTGAGCTGGTTCAGCTTGTCGATATAGCTGTGAAGCGTGGCATCCATGATCATATTCTCCTTTTCTATTGTAAATGATGGATTGGTGGGAAGGATGCTAAACTTAGGAAAAAAACTTTGTGAATTATTTGATGTCGTTGTTCGTCTTGCCGGCCCGGAACTGGGTCACGTCGGCGGTCTTGTTCTCCTCCCGGTACAGGCCGGGAACGGCGGCGTACAGGGCGGCGCAGGTGACGAGGTCCTGCTTCCAGGTGATCTCGTTGGGGGCGTGGGCCTGGCTCTCCGCGCCGGGACCGAAGCCCACGCAGGGGATACCGTATCGGCCCTGAATGGCCACGCCGTTGGTGGAGAAGGTCCATTTGTCGGTGAGCGGGCGGCCCTCACGCAGGTGCATGGCGTCCCGTTTGGGGTCGGCGTCGGCGTGGCCGATGCGCGTTTCCCCCCACAGGGCGTGGTGGGCGTCCGCAAGAGCCTGGACGTGGGCCGCGCGCTCCTTATTGATCCAGGTGGGGAAGTAGCACTCGGTCTCGTAGACCTCGCCGGTCCAGGAAGGGCGGTCGTACATGTACATGGATACTGTTACATCCTCGCCGTACTTCTTCACGCTGGGCAGGTCCCGGATCTCCTGCAGGCAGGAGTCCCAGGTCTCGCCGGCGGTCATGCGGCGGTCGATGGAGATGGAGCAGGAGTCGGCCACGGCGCAGCGGCTGGGGGAGGTGTAGAAGATCTGTGAGGTGGTGCAGGTGCCCCGGCCCAGGAAGCGGGCGTCCTCATAGTGCTCGGGGTTGTACTTGGGGTCGAGCATCTTCACCAGGCCCTTGATCGCAGCGCCGTCATCGGCGGGGTTCTCGTTGAGGGCGCGCACGTCCTGGAGGATGTCGGCCATCTTGTAGATGGCGTTGTCGCCCCGCTCGGGAGCGGAGCCGTGGCAGGAGACGCCCTTCACGTCCACGCGGATCTCCATGCGGCCCCGGTGGCCCCGGTAGATGCCGCCGTCGGTGGGCTCGGTGGAGATGACGAACTCCACCTGCTCCTTCCGGATGCCCTTGGCGGGGAAGAACTTGTTGACGATATACTGCCAGCACATACCGTCGCAGTCCTCCTCCTGCACGGAGCCGACCACCATGATCTTGTAGCCTGCGGGGATCAGTCCCAGCTCCTTCATGATCTTGGCACCGTAGACCGCGGAAGCCATGCCGCCCTCCTGGTCGGAGCCGCCGCGGCCGTAGATCACCGCGTCGTCCTCCCAGCCCTCGTAGGGGTCGTCCGTCCAGTTGTCCCGGTTGCCGACGCCCACGGTGTCGATGTGAGAGTCGATGGCAATGATTTTGTCACCGTCGCCCATCCAGCCGATCACATTGCCCAGGCCGTCCACCTCCACCTGGTCATACCCCAGCTGTTCCATCTCAGAGCGGATGCAGGCCACGACGTCTTTTTCCGCACAGCTTTCGCTGGGGTGGGAGATCATGGCCCGCAAAAAGCGGGTCATGTCGGCCTGATAGCCCTGGGCTGCTTTCTTGATCTGCTCGTAATCCATGATTGTTTCCCTCCATCATTCATCCATATCGTGATTGATTGCCATGGAAAGCCCCCGCGCAGCGAGGCGCCGGGCGGCGCGTACAAGCGGTTTGCCCAACGGGCAAACCGCTTGGCGCAGGGGCGGTCCGCTCGCCCCGGGCCGGTAAGGGAACCCGGGGCCCCATGATTTAACGCTGCTAAACCGTGGGATATTCGCCGTCCCAGAGCACCTTGCGGAACTTCATGGGGTCGGTGTTGCCCTCAGTGGAGAAAAGAAGCACCTGGGAGAAGCGGTCCAGGCCGATGGCCTGACGCAGGTCCTGGTATTCGTCGTTCTCCATCAGCGCGGCAATGAGACCCATGCCCACCGCTCCGGACTCGCCGGAGATGACCACCGGGTCGCCCTTGACGGGTACCCCGAGCATCCGCATGCCCCGGGCGCTGACCCAGTCGGGGCAGGAGACGAAAGCGCTGACGTGGTTGCGCAGGATGTCCCAGGAGATGGTGTTGGGTTCGCCGCAGGCCAGCCCCGCCATGATGGTGGTCAGGTCTCCGTCCACCATGCGGGGCGCGCCGTCCCCGGCCAGGGCGCCCCGGTAGAGACAGTCGGCCGCCTGGGCCTCCATGACGATGAACTTGGGCGGGTCGTTGGGGAAGAGGTTGGCGTAGTACCCGATGACCGCGCCCGCCAGACTGCCCACGCCCGCCTGGACGAACACATGCGTGGGACGGTTTATGCCCATCTGACGCAGCTGGTCGGCGCTTTCGCTGGCCATGGTGCCGTAGCCCTGCATGATCCAGGCGGGGATCTCCTCGTAGCCGTCCCAGGCGGTGTCCTGTACGATGACGCCGTGGGGAGTGGCCTCCGCCTCGGCGGCAGCCATGCGCACGCAGTCGTCGTAGTTCACGTCCTCGATGGTGACGGCGGCGCCCTCCTTGGCGATGTTGTCGTACCGCGCCTGCGAGCTGCCCTTGGGCATATGGACCACCGCCTTCTGGCCCAGCTTGTGGGCCGCCCAGGCCACGCCGCGGCCGTGATTGCCGTCGGTGGCAGTGAAGAAGGTGGCCTGGCCGAAGTCCCGGCGCAGGGCCTCGCTGGTCAGATAGTCATAGGTCATCTCCGACACGTCGCGGCCCATCTCCTTGGCGATGTACCGCGCCATGGCAAAGGAGCCGCCCAGCACCTTGAAGGCGTTCAGACCGAAACGGAAGCTCTCATCCTTTACGAACAGGCCCGCCAGGCCCAGATAAGCGGCCATACCGTCCAGCCGGGCCAGCGGAGTGATGGAGTACTGGGGAAAGCTGCTGTGAAAAAAGCGGGCCTTGGCCACATTGGTCAGGGACATGACGGGCAGCTGCCCGTCGTCGCTTTTGGGCATGTGGTTGACGGCCCATTTGATCCGGTCTTTCATTGCGACTGCGCCTCCGATTTCTATGTTCTGTCCCCATCATAGCACGGGAAATCTGCAAGTCAATAGGTTTCCAAAAAAATTTTTGTGCAACAAAAAAGTTTTTTAGATTTTTGTTAAAATTGACGGTGCAGGAATGGTTGCCTTTGTACATTTTCGGTGTTAAGCTAGAGCCATAAGATCAAAGAAAAGGAGACATGGCCATGTTTACCCTCACGGTCAACGGCGCGCAGGTACAGACGGAGCAGGACGGCTCTCTGATGGAGCTGCTGCGGGGCATGGGGCTGACTTCGGTAAAGGACGGGTGCGGTCAGGGCGCCTGCGGCACCTGTACCGTCCTGGCGGATGGGAAGCCGGTGAAAGCGTGCGTGCAGAAGATATCCAAGTTCCAGGGAAGGGCCATCGTCACCGTGGAGGGCCTCAGCCCGCGGGAGAAGGAGGTCTACACTTACGCCTTCGGCGCGGCGGGCGCGGTGCAGTGCGGTTTCTGCATCCCGGGGATGGTGCTGTGCGCCAAGGGCCTCATCGATCGGAACCCGGATCCCACCCGGGACGAGGCGGCCGTTGCCATCCGCAACAATATCTGCCGCTGCACCGGGTATAAAAAAATCATCGACGCCATCCTTCTGGCCGCCCGGCTCTTCCGGGAGGGGGCGGAGCATTTGTCCGCTCCGGCGGTCACCGGCGTGGGCCAGCGGGCCCACCGCCTGGACGTGCCGGAGAAGGTACAGGGCTGGGGCAAATACGCCGACGATATCCAGATGGAGGGCATGCTCTACGGCTCCGCCCTGCGCGCGGCGTATCCCCGGGCCCGGGTGCTCTCCATCGACACCAGCGCGGCAAAGGCCCTGAGCGGCGTCCACGCGGTGCTCACTGCGGCGGATATCCCCGGCTCCTCCAAGGTGGGCCACCTGAAGCACGACTGGGACGCGCTGGTGCCCGTGGGCCGCCTGACCCACTATCTGGGGGACGCGGTCGCCCTGGTGGCCGCCGAGACCCGGGCGATCGCCGAACAGGCCAAGGCCCTCATCCGGGTGGAATACGAGGTGCTGCCCGGGGTGTTTTCCCCCCAGCAGGCATTGGCGGAGGGGGCGCCCCTGGTGCATGAGAGCGGCACGTCCAACGTGCTGGCCCATGAACATCTGGTCCGGGGCGACGCGGAGGAGGCGCTGCGCCGCTCCGCCCATGTGGTCACCCGGACGTATTTCACCCCCTTTACCGAGCACGCCTTTCTGGAGCCGGAGTGCGCCGTGGCCCTGATGGACCCGGACGGGGAGAGCGCTCTTATCTACTCCAGCGATCAGGGCACCTACGATACCCAGCACGAGTGCGCCCTGATGATGGGCTGGGAGCCGGAGCGCATCCACGTGGTCAACGCGCTGGTGGGCGGCGGTTTCGGCGGCAAGGAGGATGTGAGCGTCCAGCATCATGCCCTGCTGCTGGCCTACCACACCCGCCGGCCGGTGAAGGTGAAGCTCACCCGGGACGAGAGCATCCTGGTCCACCCCAAGCGCCACCCGGCCTGGATGGAGGTTACCACCGGGTGCGGCGCGGACGGCCGGCTCACCGCCATGAAGGCGGTGGTGGTCACCGACACGGGGGCCTACGCCAGCCTGGGCGGGCCGGTGCTCCAGCGCCTTTGCACCCATGCCGCCGGGCCGTACAACTATCAGGTGATCGATATCGACGGTACCGCCGTCTACACCAACAACCCCCCCGCCGGGGCCTTCCGGGGCTTCGGCGTTACCCAGAGCTGCTTTGCCGCCGAGTGCAACCTGAACCTGCTGGCCGAGGCGGTGGGCATCTCCCCCTGGGAGATCCGCTACCGCAACGCCATTCGCCCGGGCCAGGTGCTGCCCAACGGCCAGATCGCCTGCCCCGGGACCGCCCTGGTGCAGACGCTGGAGGCGGTAAAGCCCCTCTACGACAGCCATCCCTACGCGGGCATCGCCTGTGCCATGAAAAACGCCGGGGTGGGCGTAGGCCTGCCCGACTGGGGCCGCTGCCGCATTACCGTGGAGGACGGAAAGCTCTATCTGCGCTCCGGAGCCTCCTGCATCGGACAGGGACTGGGCACCGTGCTGGAGCAGATCGCCTGCGAGACCCTGGGCGTGGGCCGGGAGCGCATCGTCTACCCCAATGCGGAGACCAACAACGCCCCCGACGCGGGCACCACCTCGGGCTCCCGCCAGACCCTCATCACCGGCGAGGCCTGCCGCCGGGCCTGCGTGCAGATCAAGGCCGAGCTGGACGGGGGAAAGACCCTGGAAGAGCTGGAGGGGCGGGAATTTTTGGGGGAGTATCTGGCCAAAACCGATCCCATGGGCGCCGACAAGCCAAATCCGGTCTCCCATGTGGCCTACGGGTACGCCACCCAGGTGGTGTGCCTGCGGGAGGACGGCACCATCGAGCAGGTGGTGGCCGCCCACGACGTGGGCCGGGCCATCAATCCCCTGAGCGTGGAGGGACAGATCGAGGGCGGCGTGGTCATGAGTCTGGGCTACGCCCTGACGGAGGCGTTCCCCCTGGAGGAAGGACGGCCTGCCGCCAAATTCGGCACCCTGGGCCTGTTCCGAGCGGACAAGACGCCGGACGTGCGCTCCATCATCGTGGAGGCCAACCCGGAGCCGCTGGCCTATGGGGCCGTGGGCATCGGAGAGATCACCTCCATCCCCACCGCCCCCGCCGTCCAGAACGCCTATTACCGCTGGGACGGGAACTTCCGCACCACCCTGCCGCTGGAAAATACGCCTTACAGCCGGACAAAGAACTAGCGCCATCGCAGGGGAACGCCCGCGCCGTTACCGGCGCGGGCGTTCCCCTGCGGCAAAAGGGGCCGTCAGGCGGGGCGGAGCCGCCGGCGGGTGATGACCGGAAGGGAAGGAGGTAGGCCTGATCGGGCCGAGACCAGCCGGGACGGGCCGGTATGCCCAAAAGCGGTTGACAAACGGGCGGCGTTGGCATAAGATGAATTACATCAAATATTTTTGATGTAAGGGGGAGGACATGGTGACCGATCATCAGAAACATGCAAAGGTGTTCCGGGCACTGTGCGATCCCAAACGCCTTGCGATTCTGGAACTGCTCCGCAGCGGTGAAAAATGTGCCTGTGTGCTGATGGACCGGCTGGAGATGGGGCAGTCCGCCGTCTCCTACCATATGAAGATTCTATGTGAATCGGGGATCGTCGCGAGCCGGCAGGAGGGGAAATGGACCCATTACCGCCTGAGCGACACCGGGCGCGGCGCCGCGGCGGAACTGCTGATGAAGCTTACCACGCCGGACCTGGGACCAAGCGGCGAAGAGGACTGCTGCCGATAGGAGGGGCGGCGGAACGGGAAAATTTTTTTCGAAAACACATCAAAAAAATTGATATGAATAGCGAAACGGAGGGATATGCTTGCAGGTTTTACGGGCTCTGTGGCAGTTGATTCAGAATGAGGTCCTTGGAATGAACTGGCTGAACAGGCTGGTGGGAGCTCTCTTGACTGCCCTGGGACTGGACACGGGCGCACGTTGGGTGGGAAGCGTTCAATTTTTCCTTTACGACGGCATCAAGATCACGGTACTGCTGTGCGGACTGATTTTTGCGATATCGTATCTCCAGAGCTATTTTCCGCCTGAGCGCAGCAAGAAGATCTTAGGCCGTTTTCATGGCGTGGGGGCGAATGTCGTATCCGCCCTGCTGGGGACTGTGACGCCCTTTTGCGCATGCTCCTCCATCCCGCTCTTTATCGGTTTTACCGGCGCGGGACTGCCGCTTGGGGTAACGTTCTCGTTTTTGATCTCCTCTCCGATGGTGGACCTGGGGAGCCTTATGCTGCTTATGAGCGTTTTCGGCGCGAAGGTTGCCGTTGTCTATGTCATCATAGGGCTGGTGATTGCAGTGGCCGGCGGAACAATGATTGAAAAACTGCACATGGAGGCCTATGTGGTGGACTTCATCCGCAAGGCGGGAAGCGTGGAGGCGGATTGCCCCGCACTGACAAAACGGGAGCGTTTGCAGTACGCGAACGAGCAGACCGCGTCCACCTTCCGAAAGGTGTTCCCCTATATCCTGATTGGAGTGGGGATCGGCGCGGTCGTCCATAACTGGATTCCGGAACGCTGGATCGAAGCTGTTTTAGGCGGCGGCAACCCGTTCGGCGTGCTTCTTGCGGTACTGGCCGGCGCTCCCATGTACGCGGATATTTTCGGTACGATCCCCGTTGCGGAGGCATTGCTCTACAAAGGTGCGCAGCTTGGCACCATCCTGGCCTTTATGATGGCGGTTACCACATTGAGCCTGCCGTCCGTCATTCTGCTCCGCAAGGCGGTGAAGCCGAAGCTGCTGGGACTGTTCATCGGTATTTGTGTCGTTGGGATCACGATTGTAGGATATTTGTTCAATGCGGTTCAGGGCTTACTGATTTAATGGAGGTATTGTTATGGGACTGTTTGGAACCAAAAAAGAGAAGCTGCGGCCCGGCTGCTGCGCAGGGACCGGCGGCGCGGAGCGGACCGGGGCGCCGGAAGCCGTCACGGGGGTGAAGGTATTGGGCTCCGGCTGCGCGAAATGCAACGCGCTGGAGCAGGCGGTTCGGGCCGCCTTGGCAGAACTGGGCATGGAAACCGCCGTCGAGCATGTGACGGACTTCGTGCAGATCGCGTCCTATGGCGTCATGACGACCCCGGCGCTGGTGGTCGATGGAAAAGTAGTGTCCTGTGGCAGGGTGCTCCGAAAGGAAGAAGCAAAGACGCTTATCGCACGGGCGAGAATGTGACGGTACCACCGGGCGCCGCCGCACAGGTTCTTTGCGGCTCGCTCTTGGCAAAGGCTGCGGTGCTGTCCCGAAAAAATGCCTGGCGCTAAGCCGGGCATTTTTCCGGGGCGGGCGGGCAAGGCGAACGGCCGCCAACGGCCGCCCCGTGCGGAACGGGATGCCGTATCCATGCTACAGCGGACCCAGCAGGTCGGGGCCGGGCAGGCTCATCTGCCGCTTGCGGGCGGCGGAGAAGGCCAGCTTCTCCGACAGCCGGCCCTGATCTCCGCAGGCCAGGGTATCCCGGTAGGACCGAAGGTTGGCCAGCAGCCGGTCCAGCACCTCCAGCAGGGCGGGGGCGTTGAGGGAGAAAAGCTGGGTCCACAGTCCCACGTCCAGCGCGGCCACCCGGGTGCAGCCCCGGAAGGAGCTGCCCTCAAAGCCCTTACAGTCAAAGAGCATCGGGTCGTCGCAGACCGAGACGGCGATGATGTGCATCACCTGGCTGGTGTAGGCGATCAGAGCGTCGTGGGCCTCCGGCGTGGTCTGGTATACGTCCCGAAAGCCCATATGGGCGGCCATGCGTTCCAGCAGGGCCACGTGTTCCGGGGTGCTGTCCGGGCGGCGGCACAGGATGAAGTGGGAGTCCCGGAACATCTCCGCAAAGGCATGCTCGATCCCGGAAAACTCGGTGCCCGCCATGGGATGGCATCCGATGAAGTCCACCGACGCCGGCAGGACCTGGGCCGCCTGCATGACTGCGCTTTTGACGCCGCATACGTCCCATACCAGCGTGCCGGGCTTGAATTGATCCCGGTAGGCGCTGAGAAAATCCACGATCCCCTGGGGGTGCAGGGCAAGCGCCACCACGTCGGCCTGCCCCAACACCGCCGCCGCATCCTCGCAGACCCGGTCGGCCACGGCGTGTTCCCGGGCGTAGCGGAGGGTGGGCTGGGATACGTCCACGCCCACCACTTCAAAATCCTCGAAACCCTTCAGGGCCAGGGCCAGGCTTCCTCCGATCAGACCCAGGCCCACGATGACGATCGTGTGTTTCATACCGTTCTCCCTATGCAGGCGCCCAGCGCGCCCAGCTTGTCCATCAGCGTGCCGAACTGCTCCGGGGTGATGGACTGCGCCCCGTCGCACAGCGCATGGGGCGGGTCGTTGTGGACTTCCACGATGAGACCGTCCGCTCCGGCGGCCGCGGCGGCCAGACTCATTCGCTCCACCATCCAGGCCTTGCCGCAGGCATGGGAGGGGTCCACCACCACCGGCAGATGGGAGAGCCGCTTCACCGCCAGTACGGCGGACAGGTCCAGGGTGTTGCGGGTGTAGGTCTCAAAGGTGCGGATGCCGCGCTCACAGAGAATGACCTTTTCGTTGCCGCCTGCCATAATGTATTCCGCGCTCATGAGCCATTCCTCGATGGTGTTGGAGAGGCCCCGTTTGAGCAGGATGGGCTTGGTGGTATGCCGTCCCAGTTTTTTCAGCAGGTCGAAGTTCTGCATATTCCGGGCGCCCACCTGGATCACGTCCACGCACGCCTCGAACAGGTCGATGTATTCGGTGCCCATGATCTCGGTGACGATGGGCAGGCCGGTGGCCTCGCGGGCCTCCTTCAGCAGCTCCAGCCCCTGGCACTCCAGGCCCTGAAAGGAATAGGGGGACGTGCGCGGCTTGAACGCGCCGCCCCGCAGGGCTGCCGCTCCGGCGCCCTTCACGGCCTGCGCCACCGCCACGATCTGCGCCTCGCTCTCCACCGAGCAGGGGCCGGCGATGACGGCCAGACGCTGGCCGCCCACCAGGATACCGTTGCCCAGATCGATCGCCGTGTCGTCCGGGTGATATTTCCGGTTGGCCTTCTTGTAGGGTTCGGTGACCCGCATGACCCGTTCTACGCCCGGCAGAAGGGCGACCTTCTCCTGGTCGATGCCCTCCGCGTTGCCCTCGGCGCCCAAAATAGTGGTCTCGGCCCCTTTGGATATCATGACCTTGACTCCGCCGGCCTCCATGGCGCGCACGGCCTGCTCCAGCTGCTGCTGGGTATGCTCTCGTTTTAAAATGACAACCATTGCAGTATGCTCCTTTCCTGTAACACAAAAACCGCGGCAGCCCAACTGGGCCGCCGCGGCGGGTGCGTCCTGATCGATGCAGGGAACGCCTCATCCAGACAGGCCGGTTATGGGCAGGCAGAAGAACCGCTACCATAATAATAGCGGTAATAGCCGTATCCATAACCGGTGTGCTTCCACATGAGAAAACCACGCTCCCTATTACTGCGTACTTTAGCACTTTTAGGCGCAAAAGTCAAGGGGGAGTTTTTGGCTTGAATTCCTAGTGAACCTGTGGTATTATAAGGATAAGAAAAGGTAGGGATGCCACATGAAAATTTCCACCAAGGGGCGCTATGCCCTGCGCCTGATGTTAGATCTGGCCATCCACAGTGAAGGGAGCGCCGTCCCGCTGCGGGATGTGGCCCAGCGGCAGGAAATCTCCGACAAATATCTGGAACAGATCGTGACCCAACTCTCCCGTGCGGGCCTGGTGCGCAGCGTGCGGGGCGCGGGAGGCGGCTATCTGCTGACCCGGACGCCGGAGGGCTATACCGTGGGCGAGATCCTGCGGGTGCTGGAGGGCAGTCTGGCCCCGGTGAGCTGCGCCGACGGCGTGGGCTGCTGCGAGCGGGCCGACCGCTGCGTCACCGTAGAGGTGTGGCGCGAGATCCAGGCCGCCGTGGACGGCGTGGTGGACCATCTGACGCTGGCCGATCTGGTGCGCCGCTACCACGAGAAGTGCGGCGGCCGGACGCAGTTGTAAAAGCCGGGAAAGCCTGTTATACTGATCCTGCCCCGGCGGACAGGCGGTTGCCGCCTGTCCGCCGGGGGATCCAAATAAAATAGCGAGGTGATCCGTTTGGCAAAGGAGCAAGGGCTGGTCCAGCTCTATTATGGGGACGGAAAAGGGAAGACCACGGCGGTCTTCGGCCTGGCCTTCCGGTGTGCGGGCTGGGGGCGCAGAGTGGTCGTCGCTCAGTTTTTGAAGAGCGGCGCCGGCGGCGAGGGGAAGGCTGTGGAGCGCTTTCCCGAAATCACGCTGCTGCGGACGAAGGGCGTAAACAAGTTCACCTTCCAGATGAACGACGACGAAAAGGCCGAGACGGCGGAGAACTGCCTGAGCCTGTTCCGCCAGGCGGTGGAGCTGGCCCGGCAGGAGCAGGCGCGCCTGCTGGTGCTGGACGAGGTCATCGACGCGACCTACGGCTTTTTGCCCATGGAGGAGCTCTGCGCTTTCCTGGACGGGCGTCCGGAGGGGATGGAGGTCGCGATCACCGGTCACAGCCTGCCCCCGCAGCTGGCCGAGCGGGCGGACTATATTTCCCACGTGGTGAAAGAAAAGCACCCCTATGACCGGGGCGTTATGGCCCGGAAAGAGATCGAATTTTAAAGAGGACAAAGACCTGCTTTGTCCGGCTGCCGCTGAGCCCCCGCCGTTTGGGCGGGGGCTCAGCCTGTTTTCAGCCCCGGTCCCGGACGCTCAGCGTAGCGGCGGTGAGAGAGTTGACGGCCCCCAGCAGATCCACCAAAAGCTGGTTTTGGCACACCAGGGTCTCCAGGATCCGTTCCAGGCACGCCTGTGTCTGCGCGTCGCTTCCACAGGGATAGGGCGGCAGGAAAACAGGACCCGCCGGGCGCTCCTGGAGCGGGTTTCGGTAGCGGTTCATCGGTTCTTCCTCCAGCGCGGGCGCCGCCGCCTGCTCCGGCTGGAGCCGGCGGCCCTGGGCGATGATGGCCTGGGCGGCGGCTTGGGCCCTGGCCCGCTCCAGCGCCCGCTGGTCATTGCGTTTCACCATGGTGAGTTCCCTCCTTTTTCTCCCCATACTATGCTTTTGAACGCATATGGGACCCTTTTCGGAAAAAGAATGAATGGAAGCGGTTGACATTTTAAAAGTTTGTGATAAACTAAACTGTATCATTTGAGACAGAAATGGGGCGCGGCCGTGGAGGAGACACTGAGGGCGCTGCTGGCGGGGACCTTCCTGTTTCGGGGCGCGCCGGAACAGGCCCTCATGTTTGCGTTGTCGGACGGACGCTGCCGGCGGGAGCGGGCGGAACGGGGGACGGTCATCTACGCGCCCCACCGGTTCCGCCGCTGCCTGGCGGTGGTGCTGGCGGGCCGGGTGCAGGTGAACAAGGGGGAGCTCATCATGAGCGTGCTGCAGCCGGGCGATCTGTTCGGCGCGGCGGCGCTGTTCAACGACCGGGCGGATTACGCCACCACCCTGACCGCCCGTTCCCGGTGTGATCTGCTCTTTTTTCCACAGGCACTGGTGGAGGAGCTGATGGCCCGCTTCCCGGCGGTGGGGTATAATTATGTGGCCTACCTGTCCCAGCGCATCTGGTTTTTGAATGAGAAGATCGACGCCCTCGCCGCCGGAAGCGCCGAGGGCAAGCTGGCCCAGTATCTGCTGACGCACAGCCGGGAGGGCTGGATGGAGTGGGACTGCTCGGCGACAGGCCTGGCCAAACGGCTGGGTGTGAGCCGGGCCTCCCTCTATCGCGCGCTGGATGCCCTGACCGCCTCGGGCGCCATCCGGCGGGAGGCGGCGGGCATCCGCCTGCTGGATGAGGAGCGGCTGAACGGGCTGTGATCCAAACGAGGAAAGGAACGAGGAAATCATGAAACGGAACAAAACTGCGGCGCTGCTGCTGAGTTTGGCCCTGACCTTCGGCCTGCTGGGCGGGTGCGCCTCCACCGCCGCCCCGGGAACGGCCGCTCCGGAGACGGCCCCGCCCGGGACGGCGGCCCCCGAGACCGCCGCCCCGGAAACAGCGGCGCCTTATGTTACGGTAAACTTGGGCCTGCTGAAAGGCCCCACCGGTATGGGCGCCGCCAAGCTTCTGGCCGACAACGACGCAGACTTTGCCCAGGCGGAGGCCGGGACCTATGAGGGCACCCTGCTGCGCTACGAGGTGACCCTGGGCGCCGACCCGGCCAACGACATCGTGCCCAAGCTCATCAACGGCGAGCTGGACCTGGCCGCCGTGCCCACCAATCTGGCCGCCAGCCTGTACAACAAGACCCAGGGCGGCGTGAAGCTGCTGGCCCTGAATACTCTGGGCGTGCTCCACATTCTGGAGAACGGCGAGAGCGTTCACAGCATGGCCGACCTGGCGGGCAAGACCCTTTACGCCACCGGCCAGGGCGCCAATCCGGAGTATGTGCTCCATTATCTGCTGGAGCAGAACGGCTTGACCCCCGGCCGGGATGTGACCATTGAGTGGAAGACCAGCGACGAGCTGACCACCCTCATGGCCTCCGGCGAGATCGAACTGTGCATGCTCCCGGTACCCGCGGCCACCAGCGTCATGCTCCAGAACGCCGACGTGCGGGACGCGGTGGACCTGAACGACGCCTGGGCCGGGTCCGGCGCCCGGGGGACGTTCACCATGGGCTGCCTGGTGGGGCGCACGGAGTGGCTGGAGGAGAACAGCGAGCTGGTAAGCGGCATCCTGGCCGACTACAAGGCGTCCATTGCATACGCCAACGCCGAACCCGAGCAGGCCGCCGCCCTGATGGAGCAGTATGAGATCGTTCCCAAGGCCGCCGTGGCCAAGGCTGCCATCCCCCAGGCCAATTTGGTCTATGTGGACGGGGAGGACCTGATGGAGGTTTCCAGCTACTATGAGGTGCTCTTTGCGGCCGATCCCACTTCGATCGGAGGTGCCATCCCCGATGACGCCTTCTACTACGTCCCGTAATCGGATAGGCGCAAGAATACGAAACGTTGTCATACCCCTGGCCTTTTGGCTGGGGGTTTGGCAGCTTGCGGCCCTTTGGGTGGGCAAGCAGCTGCTGCTGCCCGGTCCGCTGGCGGTGGCGGCGCGGCTGTGGGAGCTGGCGGGAACGGCGGTTTTCTGGCGCTCGGCTCTGATGAGCCTGGGGCGCATTTTCGGCGGCTTTGCCGCAGGCGCGGCCCTGGGGGCGCTTTTGGCCGCCCTCACCTGTGCCCAGCCCTGGGCCGGACGGCTGATCGCCCCGGCGGTGAAGGTGATCCGGGCCACCCCGGTGGCCTCCTTCATCGTGCTGGTGCTCCTGTGGGCGCCCACAGGGCGGGTGCCCGCCGTGGTTTCCGCGCTGATGGTGCTGCCGGTACTGTGGGGCAATGTGTGCAAAGGGATCGGCCAGACCGATCCCAAGCTGCTGGAGGCCGCCGGGGCCTACCGCTTTTCCCCCGGAAAGAAGCTGCGTCTCATCTATGTGCCCTGCGCCCTGCCGTATGTCGCCAGCGGCTGCGCCACCGCCCTGGGCCTGGCCTGGAAAGCGGGGGTGGCGGCGGAGGTGCTCTGCCAGCCCGCCCTGGCCATCGGCAAGGAGCTTTACCGCGCCAAGATCACCCTGGACACGCCCGCCCTCTTCGCCTGGACGGCGGCGGTCATTGCCCTGAGCTTTGTGCTGGAGTACGCCCTGGGTTTCCTGTTCCGGCGGTGGGGAAAGGAGGCGCGGGTGTGATATCGGTGTCGAATATTACCGTCTGTTTTGCAGAGAAGACCGTTTTGGACGGATTTTCCCTGGCGGTGCCGGAGCAGGGGATCACCGCCCTGTCCGGACCCTCCGGCTGCGGCAAGACCACCCTGCTGCGGGTACTGGCGGGGCTGCAAAAGCCGCAGGCCGGGACGGCGTCCCTCCCCGGACCGGTGAGCCTGCTCTTTCAGGAGGACCGGCTGCTGCCCTGGCGCACGGTGGGGCAGCACATCACCGATGTGCTGCCGAAGGCCCGGCGGGGGGAGGCCGGCCGCTGGCTGGAACTGGTGGAGCTGGCGGGGGAGCAGGCGCGGTATCCGGCCCAGCTCTCCGGCGGCATGGGCCGGCGGCTGGCGCTGGCCCGGTGCCTGGCCTGCGGGGGCGCGCTGCTTTTGCTGGACGAACCGTTTGCCGGTGTGGACGCGCAGCGGGCCGGACGCATCCTGGCGCGTATCCGGGCCCTGGGAACGCCGGTGCTGCTGACCAGCCATCAGGAGGCGGTGCTCTCCCGCTGCGACCGGGTGCTCGCTCTGGAGGGCCCGCCCCTGCGGCAAAAAAACAGATGAAGATTTCATTAAAAAGCCCGAAAGCGCGTTGCGCTTTCGGGCTTTGCTTGCTATAATGCAGACCATGCAAAACGTAAAAAAGCCGTCATGAAAGGGTAAAAGAGGCGTAATATGAGTTCCCAGGTGTCCTATCCCAAACAACGGAATGAACTGCGGCGGCGGCTGCGCTACCCCAAGCTGGCGCTGGACGAGGTCAAGGCGGCCCGGATCTCCCGCCTGCTGCTGCTGCTGACCCCGCTGCTCTCCTTCACGCTGGTGGAGGCGCTCAACTATAATAACCCCTGGACCGATTTCACCGCGGTGCAGATCCTGCTCAACCTGGCCTGGTACTATCTGGGGGAGCTGGCGTTTTACACGATCTTCCGGCGGCGGACATCGGCGGTGAAGTGGGGTCTGGGCACGGCCTGGGCGTTCGGCTGCGCCAGCCATTACCTGATCGCCTTTCGGGGGCGCACCCTCTTCCCGGCGGACTTCCTCTCCCTGCGTACCGCCGCGAATGTGGCCGTCCATTACGACTATACCCCCGACTTCAAACAGGTGATCACCTTCCTGATCATGCTGGCCGTTCTGCTGCTGGTGTCGCTGCTGCCGCGGGAGGCGCGGCACGCCCGCTCCTGGAGGCGGCTGGCGTGCACCGCGGGCGTGACGGCGGCGTACCTCGCGCTCTTCTTCGGGACCGGGATCGTGGAGGCCCTGGGCGTGCAGCCCTCCCTGTGGACCACCCGGGGCAACGGCCTGCTGCTGAATTTTACCGTTTGTATGAAGTACATGCGCACCGAGCAGCCGGAGGGCTACTCCCCCCAGGCCGCCCAGGCGCTGGCCGGCGGCGCGGCCGCCGGCGCCGAAGCCGAGGGGGAGACGCCGGTCAACGTGATCGTCGTCATGAACGAGTCCTTCTCCGACCTGTCGGTGCTGCCGGGCGTGCAGACCAATCAGGACGCGATGCCCTTCCTCCGCTCCCTGACGGAAAACACGATCAAGGGCTATGCCTATTCCTCCGTGTTCGGGGGCAACACCGCGAATTCCGAATATGAATTTTTCACCGGCAATACCATGGCCTTTCTACCGGCCAGCACCGTGGCCTACCAGCTCTATGTGTCCGACGGGGACCCCTCCCTGGTGGGACAGATGAAGGCGCTGGGCTACCGCTGTGTGGCGATGCACCCCTATCTGACCTCCGGCTGGAACCGGGTGAGCGTATACGCCGATTACGGCTTTGACGAGACGTATTTCCAGCGGGATTTCCAGGACTGGGACTACCTGCGGGGCAAGGCCGGGGAGGGGTATGTCTCCGACCGGTCCAACTATGAGCATCTCATCCGGCTCTACGAGGAAAAGGAAGCGGGCGAAAAGCTCTTTTTCTTCAACGTGACCATGCAGAATCACAGCAGCTACAACATGCCCTGGACCGGCCTGGAACGGACGAGCTGGCTGACCGGGCCCATGGAGGGGAAATTCCCCACCGTGGACCAGTACCTCTCCCTGATCCATGAGAGCGACCGGGCCTTTGAGGAGCTGGTGGAATATTTCGCCCAGGTGGAGGAGCCGACGATGATCCTGCTGTTCGGCGACCATCAGCCCCAGGTGGCCACCAGCTTTTATAACCGGGTGCTGGGAACCGACCCCGCCACCGCCTGGGCGGAAAAAAAGCAGATGGTGCCCTTTGTGCTCTGGGCCAATTACGATATCCCGGAGGAGGAGGGGGTGGAGCTCTCGCTCAATTATCTCTCCGCCCTGCTGATGGACGCCGCCAATTTGCCCAGGACGCAGTATCAGGCGTTTTTGTCCCGGCTCCGCCGGCAGCTCCCTGTGATCAACACCGTGGGGATCCGGGACAGCGCGGGCAACTGGTACGGAGAGCGGGACGCCCTGCCTCAAACGCTGGCGGACCAGCTGACGCAGTACCGGATTTTGCAGTACAACAACGTTTTTGACAAGGACGAACGGGTTCCCGGCGTATTTGCGCTGACCGAATGACGCGGGCCGTTTTCGACAGACTGTGGCGTCCCCCGGCGGTCCCGCCAGGACCGCCGGGGGACGTTCCCTGCTTGCGCCCTTCCAGAGCGTCTACAGCCCGAACCAATACCGGAAGAGCAGCCGTCTCCAGCGGGGGAGCGCGGCGTCCACGCGGGCGGCGCAGGCGCGGGCGGCGGAGACAACGGCTTCCCGCTCCGGCTGGGTCATGGCGTGCTGGCTGAACGCGGCCTTTTTGGCGAGCGCTTCAGCCGTCTCCGGCATCACGCCGCCCCAGCGCTCCAGCCGCTGGAGGTAGAGATAGGCCTCGATCACGGCCCGGTTGGCGTCTGCCTGGCGGAAACGGCGCTCCCGCCGCCTCAGCGCCAGCCGCCGCCGCAGGGCGAACAGCGCCAGAAGCAGGCCCATCCCCGCCGGGAAGAGCAGCAGGCGTAGATCGAAGGGCGCGCTCTGGGCCGCCTGGGCCTGAGGCGTGGGCGTGGGCGTGGGCACGGCGGCGTTGGGGCCCCGGGACGGCGCGGGAGCCGCGCTGGGGGTGGGCGTGGGCTGCGCCGTTTCGGCCGGGGCGCCGCTCTGGCCGGGCTGCGCCCCGGCGTAGGCGGGGGTGACCTCCACGGGATGCCACCCGTAGCCGTCCAGGTAGATCTCCACCCAGGCATGGGCGTTGGAGTCGGGCACGCGGGCCGTTCCGGAAGAGGCCACGTCGGCCACGTAGCCGGACACATACCGGGCGGGGACGCCGTTATAACGCAGCAGCAGGACGGCGGCGCTGGCAAAATGCATGCAGTAGCCCCGGCGGCTTTCCTCCAGGAACCAGCGCACGTAATCCTCCCCCTCCGGGACGGCGGGCGTAGCCGGATCGTACACGGCCAGCTGGCCCAGGTAGTCGGAGATCAGGGCGGAAAGGGTCAGGGCAAACGCGGCGTTGCCCCCATAGCTGCCGTACATCAGCGCCTGATAGTGCTCGTTCTCCGCGCCGCCGGGCAGACAGGCCTCCGGCTCGGCCACCATGGAGATCAGGTGGCGGTACAGCGTGTCGCTCAGTGCGTCCGGCACGCCGGTGTAGTTTTGATAGACGAAGCGGGCGTATTCCTGCTCGGCGTCCCGGAGCTCCTCCGGCAGCTGGGCGCCGGAGAGCGGGTCGCAGTCGGGCTGCACATAGAGCGTATGCGTCCAGACGCCTTCCTCCCGGGCCAGATAAGCGTCGTGTACAAACTGCCCGCCGGAGATCTCTTCCGGAGTGGAGAGCAGCTGATAGGGATAGTATACATAGCCCGGATCGGCGCCCAGATTGCGGATGGTGACGCTGGCGTAGTCCTTGCCCGGAACACTGGCGCGGTCGGCCAGGGCGGGAAAATTCATGGGCTGAACGTCGTCCCGGGTCCAGGCGGGGCGGTAGGTGCTGCTGTAGAGGGGCTCGCTCTCGTAGCTTTGCTCATCCAGGGGCGCCCAGGAGCCGCCGTCGTATACCGCGCCGGAAAATCCGCGCAGGTAGAGCCGGCCCCGCAGGGAGGTGCTGACCTCCAGCACCGTACGCCCGGAATAGCGCAGGGGGCCCGCGTCGGCCAGGTCCACGCTGGCGTCGGCCCCGGACAGGGTGCCGCCGCCCCCCAGCTTCAGGCCGGGGAAGAGCCGGTCGCTTACGCGCACGGCCCAGTTGGTGATCGCCTCGTTGGCCTGGTCCGCCCAGGCGGGGCGCCGGTAGGACTCCTGCGGCAGAGCCACATTCAGCAGCAGCAGCACGAGTGCCAGCACCGGCAGGGCGACCAGACAGAGCCGCGCGCTTCCCCCGCCGTCCCACCGGGCGGTGAGCGAACAGAGCACAAGCACGCCCCAGCCCAGCAGTACCGCCATCAGGGGCAGCCATGCCGGGGTCAGGGTGAACGCCAGGGGAACGGCCAGGAAGGGAAGGGAGAAGAGCAGCGTCAGAAGACCGGAGCGCAGCCGGACGATGGACAGGCCCAGCAGCGCGCCCAGCGCCGCCGCGGCACACAGCGCCAGCGCGGTGGCGGCGCGGAGCCAGGTCTGCTCCGGGAGTTGGGCGATGGGGTGAATGTAGCTGTTCCGGCCCAGACTGTCGGCAATGGAATTGTGAACGGCGCAGCGCAGGGCGATCTCGCCCAGCGTCAGCGTATCCCAGAGACGCCACAGGGCCAGGAGCCACAGCCCCAGCAGGAGCAGCAGAAGCAGCAGGAGCGACAGGCGGCGCCGGGGCAGGGAAAAGACCCCCAGGAAAAGCAGGGCGCAGGCGGCGCAGCCCAGCAGCAGCGGCAGGGACAGAACCGCCGCGCCGAAGGCGGTCAGAAAGGAAAAAAGCGTCCCGGTCAGAATCAGAAAGAGCAGCGCCCCGTCCCCCAGTACGCCAAGAGGACCCCGCCGGGGCGTGCGGGCACGGCGACGCCTCATACCGCTGCGCCCCCTTTCAGGCCGTGGGCCGTCACGTGGATGTGGCGGCCTCCGGCGCTTTGGACGCAGAGCGCTCCGTCCAGAATGGAACGGCCCGTCTCCGGGGCGGGGGCGGAGCAGGCGGCGGCGAGGGCGGCGCGCAGGCCCTGCGCATCCTCCACCGAATGGTCCTCCACTGCGCCGCTCACGGGGTCGGCCCACTGGATGCGGTGGGGGCGTTCCCGTTCCAGCAGGGCCCGGGACAGGGCGCACAGACGGTCCAGCACGGCGTCCAGGGTCTCGGGCGTACCGAAATGATCGAAGCTCAGGATCAGTTCCGCCCGGCAGGGCTCCAGCACTTCCCGTACCACCAGCTCGTCCCGCTTGGTGGAGAGCTTCCAGTGGACGCTCTTCATGGGGTCGCCGGGGCGGTAGGCGCGCAGGTCATAGTCTTCGCCGGGGCCGCCGCCGGGCCGGGGCCGCAGGCGCTTTCCGCGGTCCTGTTCCCCGGTGAGCTCCGGAGGGATCTCAAGAGATGCGGGCACAGGCAGCACCAGCAGCTCCGCCTGACCGGAGACCGGGCGGGGAAGGGAGCACAACCCCAGCAGGTCGCATATGCTCAGCCGCGTCACGGTGCATACCAGGCGTCCGCAGTGGGCGGTGTCCGCGTCCAGGGAAAAGGCCGCGCCCCGGGAGGCGCCGCGCACCTCCCGACGGAGGGTCTCGGTCTGACCGGTCAGCTGGTTGACATAAGACAAACGGACCCGCAGGAGGGAGAGGGGAAGCCCGGCGGGGTTGCGCAGCCGGACCTGGAACCGGGCGGCGCCGCCCCGCTCCACCGCCGGGACGCAGGGAGAGAGCTCCAGGGCGCAGGAAAGAATGGCCGGCAGGCTCAAAGCCAGGGCCAGAACAGGAAAAAGGACCACCAGGGCAAGCAGGAACGCGGAGAACCAGCCCTTGAAAAAGATCTGGAACAGCAGGGCGGCAGCCAGGGCGGCGGCGTAAGCGACACGTCGGTGCAGCATGGCGGCCTCACTTGATGCGGGGCGCGGGCACGACTTTGAGCACGTCTCCCGCCGGATCGCATCTGCCGTCCTGCTGTGCCCGGGGTGAGCGGATCAGCCGGTGGCTGACCACATCGGAAAAGACGGTGCGCACGTCTTCCGGATTTACATAATCACGTCCCAGGACCAGGGCGGCGGCCTTGGCCATGGCGGTCACCGCGAGGGTGGCCCGGGGGCTGGCCCCCTGAAGGAGCATGGGATGCTCCCGGGTGGCGCCTACCAGGCGGACGATGTAATCCAGTACCGGATCGGACACGTGCACCGCATCGGCCTGGGCCCGGAGGGCGTTCAGGCCGTCCAGGTCCAGCACCTGTTCCACGCGCTCCAGCGGATTGCCGCTTTGTTTGCGGCGGACCATATCGGCCTCGTCCGAGGCAGTGGGGTAGCCGATGGACAGGCGCACCATGAACCGGTCCAGCTGGGAGTCGGGCAGCAGCTGAGTGCCCGAGGCGCCGGCGGGGTTCTGTGTGGCGATGACCAAAAAGGGCTGGGGCACCGGGTGCGCCGTTCCGTCCACCGTGACCTGGCCCTCCTCCATGGCCTCCAGCAGGGCGGACTGGGTGCGGCTGGTGGCCCGGTTGAGCTCGTCCGCCAAAAAGAGATTGCACAGCACCGCCCCCGGCTGATACTCCATTTTGCCTGAGAGCTTGTTGAAGAGAGAAAAGCCCGTAATGTCCGAGGGCATCACATCCGGGGTGAACTGGACCCGGTTATACTGTAAGGCCAGGGCCTTGGAAAAGGCCAGGGCCATGGTGGTCTTGCCCACGCCGGGGATATCCTCCAGCAGGATGTGCCCCCGGGCCAGAATGGCCAGCAGCGCCTTGGCCAGCACCTCGTCCTTGCCGACCACGGCTTTTTTTACCTGCTCCAGGATCGCCAGCGCCACACGGTTGCCTTCCATAAGCCAGTCTCCTTTGTCTCGTTTCATCCATAGGGTCTATTTTATCAAAGCGTACCATTATGTCAACGAAAATACGATTACAAATCCGCAGCCGCAGCTTTAGACGCAGCGCACATTGCCGAAGTTCCGGCGGCGGAAGCAAAAAATCGCGCCAAACCCTTGCGCTGGGGGCGCTTTTGTGGTATAGTTGGGCAGGATAGTAGTGGAAGTATGGTGAGAGTGGGGTTCGCCCCGCTCTTTCTTATTGAATAAAACCGGGAAGCAATTTTCTGGAAGACTTGAAACGGAGGTGAGCCCGTGGCGAAAGTGACCGAGCTGGTGCAGGGCCTTGCCGCGCCCATGGCGGCGGCGCAGGGCTGTTCGCTCTGGGATGTGGAGTACGTCCGGGAGGCGGGGCAGTGGTTTCTGCGGGTGTATATCGACAAGCCGGAGGGCGTTTCCATCCATGACTGCGAGGCAGTCTCCCGCCCTCTGTCCGACGCGCTGGATCAGGCGGACCCCATCGAGGGCAGCTATGTGCTGGAGGTCTCCTCCGCCGGGGCGGACCGCCCCCTGAAAAAACCGGAGCATTTTGAACAGTTTATAGGCGCGGAGGTGGAGGTGCGCCTCTACCGTCCGGCGGACGGCCGGAAGGATCATGTGGGGACGCTGCTGGCCTATCAGGACGGGGACGTGACCATCGCCGCGCCGCAGGGGGAGCGTACCTTTCCCAAAAAGGACGTGGCCCGGGTGAGATTGAGCGTGCGGTTCTGACGCCGCGTGGTGATTGTGAAGGAGAATAGCTATGCCGAAGAAGAATACGAAAGCGCAGAAGTCCAATGAACTGGACGGGGCGGAGTTCTTTGCCGCCATCGGACTGATCGAGAAGGAAAAGGGCATCCCCAAGGACTATATGCTGGAGAAGATCACCCAGGCCCTGGTCTCCGCTTATAAGCGCGATCACGAGGGCGTGGGGGACAACGTGGTGGTGGAGGCCAACGAGGCCGCCGGCACGGTGCGCATGTTCGTGAAGAAGGACGTGGTGGAGACCGTCGACAATCCCTGTACGGAAATGAGCCTGGAGGAGGCCCGTCAGAAGCTGCCTCAGGCCGGCCTGGGCGATGTGATCCGCATTGAAGTGCGTACCCGCGACTTCGGCCGAATCGCCGCACAGACCGCCCGCCAGGTCATCATCCAGGGCATGCGGGAGGCCGAGCGGGGCATGATATATGATGAGTTCAGCTCCAAGGAGCATGAGATCCTCACCGGCGTGATCACCCGCGTGGACCCCCGCTCCGGCGGGGTGAGCCTGCGCATCGGCTCCGGCAGCGAGGCCACCGAGGCCTTCCTCGCCCCCGGCGAGCAGGTCCGCGGCGAAAGCTACGTGGAGGGCATGCGCCTGAAGGTATACGTGGTGGAGGTCCGCCGTTCCACCAAGGGGCCCCAGGTCCTCATCTCCCGCACCCATCCGGGCCTGGTCAAGCGCCTGTTTGAGCTGGAGGTACCCGAGATCTACGACGGTACCGTGGAGGTCAAGTCCATCGCCCGGGAGGCGGGCAGCCGCACCAAGCTGGCCGTCTGGTCCGCCGACCCCAACGTGGACCCCATCGGCGCCTGCGTGGGGCCGAAGGGCCAGCGGGTCAACAATATCGTAGACGAACTCAAGGGCGAGAAGGTGGATATCATCAAATGGTCTGAGGACCATGCCGCCTATATCGCCGCAGCCCTCTCCCCCGCGGACGTCATCAGCGTCGCCACCCAGGAGGAGGGCAAGACCTGCCGGGTAGTGGTGCCCGACGACCAGCTCTCCCTGGCCATCGGCAAGGAGGGGCAGAACGCCCGGCTGGCCGCCAAGCTGACGGGCTGGAAGATCGACATTAAGCCCGCGTCCGCCCCCGCCGGGGAAGAGCCGGAGGACGTGGTGCTCGAGGACGAAGACGAGACTGAGGCGTAAAGCCCACGCAGGAGCCCCGGGGGACGGGGGCGCTGCGGGCGGGGAAAAGGCGCGCGGCGAATCAGCGCGCAAACGCCTCAGCGAGTGCAACAGCGGGAAGGGAGGAGCGTACCGTGCCCAAGAAGATACCCCTGCGCCAGTGCGTCGGCTGCCGGGAGATGAAGCCGAAGAAGGAGCTGATCCGGGTGGTCAAGTCCCCGGAGGGAGAAGTCTCCCTGGATTTTAAAGGGAAAAAGCCGGGCCGGGGCGCCTATGTCTGCCCCGATTTGGAGTGCCTGAAGCGGGCGCGGAAAGCCAGGGCCCTGGAGCGGGCCTTTTCCGCCCCCATGCCCGACGGGGTGTATGACGCCCTGGAGGAGCAGATGAAGGAGGGCGGAGATGGATAGTGTGCTGCACCTGATCGGCATCGCCAGGAAGGCGGGACGCCTGGAGATCGGGGAAGAGCCGGTGGGCGCCGCCGCGCGGGCGCGGCAGGCCAGGCTGATCCTGGTGGCCGCCGACGCGGCGGAGAACAGCGCCCGGCGGGCCGCCCACTTTGCCGAGGCGGGCAAGACCTGCGTGCTGCGTCTGCCCTATCCCAAGAGCGTGCTGGGGGGCATGGTGGGGCGCGCGTCCTGCGCCATGCTGGCCCTGACCGACGTGGGGCTTGCTTCCGCGCTGGCCGGAAAGCTGGCCGGGGCGGACCCGGAGCAGTATGGCGCGGCGGCGGCGGAGCTGGCGGTCCGGGCGGAAAAGACCCTTCAGTGCCAAAAGGAACAGCGCCGCCACGAGAAAAACCTGCAAACGGGCAAAAAGAAGCCCTGGGCCGCGCCGCCGAAGGAAGCGCCGCACCCGCCCGGCAGGGCGGAGGAGCACCGCCGCAGAGCCGGCGCCCAAGCCGCAAGGCCTGGGACGCCGCCGTCCAAGGCGGAAGCGCCCGCACCCAAGCCCAAGCGTTCCCTGCCCCGGGGCGTGGTGACCGTCAAGAAGAAGACGCCATGAGACGAAATGGCATACGTGAGCATTGGAATGAACCGGGCTTGTTCCAATAAGAAAGCGCAGCGCAGGCGCCGCGTTTTCCTATTGGTGCAAGCCTGCCAGTTGGAGGTGGCTTTATTTGCTGAACAAGTATCGAGTCCATGAGGTGGCCAAGGATTTTGGCAAGAACTCCAAGGAGATTGCCGATATCCTGACCCAATACGCGACGACGCCCAAAAATCACATGCAGGTGCTGGATGACCGCGAGCTGTCGCTGATCTTTGAGAGCCTGACCCAGCGCAATCAGGTCGAGAGCATCGAGAGCATCTACGCCGATGTGTACCGGGAGCCCAAGAGCGCCCAGAGCGCCAAGGCTCCTGCGCCCCAGCAGCAGAACCAGGGGAACCGCCCGGCCCAGCCGAACCAGCGCCCGGCCCAGAACGGCGGCCAGCAGCAGCCCCGGCGGGAGGCCCAGCCCCAGGCCCAGAAGGCGGCCGGGGCGGCGGGCGCGCAGACCCAGAACAACGGCGGCCAGCCGCCGGCAAACCGCCCCGCCACCCGGGTACCGGAAAAGAAGGTGGTGGATACCCGCAAGGGCGGCAACGTCAACCTGGAGAAATACGACGAGCGGCTGGAGAAGCTGGCCGCCGGAAAGACCAATCAGATGCAGGCGGGCAAGCAGAAGTTCCAGGGCCGCAACAACAACCGCCGGGGCGCGTTCCAGGGGAACAAGCGCCGCCAGGAGGAACAGGAGAAGATGCGCCGGCTCCAGATGGAGATCGCGAAAAAGACCCCCCTGGTGGTCAAGATCCCCGACGAGATCAGCGTGGGCGAGCTGGCTTCCCGCATGAAGAAGACCGGGGCCGAGGTGGTCAAGACCCTGATGAAGAACGGCGTCATGGCCTCGCTCAGCGATGTGATCGATTTTGATACCGCAGCCATCATTGCCGAGGAGCTGGGCTGTAAGGTGGAGAAGGAGGTCATCGTTACCATCGAGGAGCGCCTGATCGACACCGCGGAGGACAAGGAGGAGGATCTGGTGCCCCGGGCCCCCGTGGTGGTGGTCATGGGCCACGTGGACCACGGCAAGACCTCCCTGCTGGACTATATCCGCTCCGCCAACGTGGTCTCCGGCGAGGCCGGCGGCATCACCCAGCATATCGGCGCCTACCAGGTGGATGTGAACGGCAAGACCATCACCTTCCTGGATACCCCCGGCCACGAGGCCTTTACCGCCATGCGCGCCCGGGGCGCCATGGTCACCGATATCGCCATCCTCGTGGTGGCCGCGGACGACGGCATTATGCCCCAGACCGTGGAGTCCATCAACCACGCCAAGGCCGCCGAGATCCCCATCATCGTGGCCATTAACAAGATGGATAAGCCCGACGCCAACCCGGACCGCATCAAGGAGCAGCTCACCGCCTACGAGCTGGTGCCCGAGGAATGGGGCGGCGAGACCATCATCTGTCCCATTTCGGCGAAGACCGGCCAGGGCATCGACGAGCTGCTGGAGATGGTCACCCTGACCGCCGAGATGAAGGAACTCAAGGCCAACCCCAACCGCACCGCCCACGGCGCCGTGATCGAGGCCAAGCTGGACAAGGGCCGCGGCCCGGTCGCCACGCTGCTGGTGCAGAACGGCACCCTCCATCAGGGCGATGTGATCATTGCCGGTACGGCGGTGGGCCGGGTGCGTGCCATGACCAACGCCAAGGGCGAGAAGGTCGCCGAGGCGGGCCCCTCCGTGCCGGTGGAGATCATCGGTATGGGCGAGGTGCCCGGCGCGGGCGACGACTTCCACGCCGTGGCTGACGAGCGGATGGCCCGTGAGCTGGTGGAGCAGCGCAAGCACGAACAGAAGATGGCTGCCTCCGGCCCGGTGGGCAAGGTGAGCCTGGAAGATCTGTTCAGCCAGATCAAGCAGGGCGAGATGAAGGATCTGAACATCATCGTCAAGGCCGATGTGCAGGGCTCCGCCGAAGCGGTCAAGGCCAGCCTGGAGAAACTCTCCAACGACGAGGTGCGGGTGCGGGTCATTCACTGCGCCGTGGGCGCCGTCAACGAGAGCGATGTGATGCTGGCCACGACCTCCAACGCTATTATCGTGGGCTTCAACGTCCGCCCCGACAACAACGCCAAGGATACCGCCGCCCGCAATCATGTGGATATGCGGATGTACCGGGTCATTTACGACTGCATCAACGAGATCGAGACCGCCATGAAAGGGCTGCTCTCCCCCAAGTTCAAGGAAGTGGAGCTGGGCCAGGCCGAAGTGCGCAATGTGTTCCGGATCACCGGCGTGGGTATGGTGGCCGGCTGCTACGTCACGGGCGGCAAGATGCAGCGGGGCGCCCAGATGCGCCTGCTACGGGACAACATCGTCATTTACGACGGCGCCATCGCATCCCTCCAGCGCTTCAAAGACAGCGTGAAGGAGGTCGCCCAGGGCTACGAGTGCGGCATCACCTTTGAAAAGTTCCAGGATATCAAGGAGGGCGATGTGATCGAGGCCTTCCTGATGGAGCAGATCGAGGTGTAGACCGTCAGGATTTGGCGAGCACCAGACTGCCCCGGTCGCCCTCCTTGGGCCCCGCCGCAGGCGGGACGGTGCATTGCGCCGCACAAGCGTTTTCGCAAAGCGGAAACCTTGGCGCAGGGCCGGATTTACTCCGCCCGAGCCTGTGAAGGAACCTGGGGGACCCCGCGGCGCAGGGCGCCGTGGGGTGGGCGATGGGATCGAGGCCTTCCTGATGGAGCAGATCGAGGTGTAGACGCACGCCTGCCCGGGGAAAATACCGGGGTGTGCCGGAGGACTTCCATCCGGCCATGGAACCGCTGCCTGTTGCGAACGGGCAGGTGTGCCGCAAATTTCGCATTTATTTAAAAACGGATACAGGCCCGTTCCGTCCCCAAGTCATTTGAGGAGGGGCGGGCCTGTATTGCGTTTCTTGAGGAGATAGGTTATGGCAAGTAATCGCATCGGACGCATCAACGAGGAGATCCAGCGGGAGCTGGCTAATCTGATCCGCACGGTGAAGGATCCGCGGGTCCATGGACTGGTGTCCATCACCGCGGTGGACACCACCTCCGACCTGCGCTACGCCAAGGTCTATGTCAGCGTGCTGGACCGCAGCGACGTAAACGAAGTGGTCCGCGGGCTCAAGTCCGCCGGCGGCTATCTGCGGCGGGAACTGGGGACAAGGCTGTCCCTGCGGTATACCCCGGAGCTGGTGTTCGAACGGGACGACTCCATCGACAAGGGCGCCCACATCCTGGAGGTTTTAAAGGATATCGAGCGCAGAGAAGAAGGGAATTGAATTTGGATTACAGGGAAGCCGCGGCGCTGCTGCGGGAGCAAGACGCTATTTTGATCCTGACCCATAAGCGCCCCGATGGGGACACCATCGGCTGCGCCGTAGGGCTGTGCGCTGCACTGCGGAAGCTGGGCAAACAGGCCTGGGTGCTGCCCAACCGGGACGCCACCAGCCTGTTTACCCCCTATCTGGAGGGCTATCTGGCGCCCGAAGCGGTCCGGCCCGCCTTCGTGGTAAGCGTGGATATCGCCGGACGCAGCCTGTTTACCCCTGAGGGGGAGGTGTGGCTGACGCGGGGCATCGACCTGGCCTTTGACCACCATCCTTCCTACGAGGGCTTTGCAGCGGCGTGCTGCGTGGACCCGGGCCGGGCGGCCTGCGGGGAGCTGATTTACGACGTGGTGCGCCAGCTGGGGCCTGTGACGGCGGAAATCGCCCAGCCGCTCTATGTGGCGGTGTCCACCGATACCGGCTGCTTCCAGTATGGCAACACCACCCCGGCCACCCACCGGGTGGCCGCCGCGCTGATGGAGGCCGGGATCGATTACGCCAGCCTCAACAAGCGCCATTTCCGCACCAAGTCCTTCCGGCGCCTGCGTATCGAGAGCATGATCGTGGAGGGGATGGAGCGGTACGACGGGGGAAAGACGGCCGTCGCCGCCGTGACACTGGCCATGATGGCCGCGCTGGGCGCCCACGAAGAAGACGTGGAGGATATCGCCGCCTTTGTGGGCCAGACGGAGGGGGTGGAGACCTCCGTGACCATCCGGGAGCTGGCGGAGGGCGAGTGCAAGCTGAGCGTGCGTACCAGCGGCGGGCTCAACGCCACCCGCGTGTGCGCCCTGCTGGGGGGCGGGGGCCATGCCGCCGCCGCGGGCTGTACGGTAAAGGGCTCCGTGGCGGACGCCAGGGAAGCCATCCTGAACGCCATCCGGACGGTACAGCGGGATGGCTAACGGGATCCTGGTCGTCGATAAGCCGTCGGGTTGGACGAGTATGGACGTCTGCGCCAAGCTGAAGGGTCTCTTTCAGGAGCGGCGGGTGGGACACGCGGGTACCCTGGACCCCATGGCCACGGGGGTGCTGCCGGTTTTTCTGGGCCGGGCCACCCGGGCGGTAGAGTTCGCGGCGGAATCCGAAAAGGAATATATCGCCGCGTTAAGACTTGGAGTTATCACGGATACCCAGGATATCACCGGGAGCGTGCTGGAGACGCGGCCGGTCGCTGCGGGCCGGGAGGAGCTGGAGGCCGTGCTGGAACGCTTCCGTGGGGAGATCGCGCAGGTGCCCCCCATGTATTCGGCGGTCAAGATCGGCGGGAGGAAGCTTTACGAGCTGGCCCGAAAGGGGACCGAAGTGGAGCGTCCCAGCCGGCGTGTGACCATCCGCGCCCTGGAAGTGCTGGAAGAGGCGGATGTGCGGAGGGATGCGCCCTGCGGGTTTGAACCGGAGCCGGATACCTGGTTTCTGCGGGTGGCGTGTTCCAAGGGGACCTATGTGCGCACGCTCTGCCATGAGATCGGACAGGCCCTGGGCTGCGGCGGCACGCTGTCCGCCCTGCGGCGCACCCGTGCGGCAGGGTTTGGCCTGGAGGGCGCGGTGACGCTGGAGCAGGTGCGCGCGGCGGGGGATCCGGCGGCCCTGCTGCTGCCGGTGGACGCCTATTTTGCCCGGTATCCCGCGCTCACCGTGCCGGACGCGGCCCTTTCCCGGGCGAAAAACGGCAATCCGTTCCCCTGTGCCGCAGCCGACGGGGACTGGCGGGTCTACGGTCCGGACGGGGCCTTCCTGCTGCTGGGCCGCTGTAGGGGAGGACAGATGAAGACCATCAAAAGCTTTTTCGAGGTGTAGTCGCTTGGATACCAATGAGAACGTAAGAAGGGTCGTCGCCCTGGGCTTTTTTGACGGAGTGCACCTGGGCCACGGGGCGCTTCTGCGCCGGGTGGGAGCCATCGCGGCGCAGAAGGGGGCCGTCCCCGCGGCGGTGACCTTTGATACCCACCCCACCAATCTGATCCTGAACGTGCCGATGCCCCTGCTTACCTCGCCCCTGGACCGGGCGGAGCTGATGCGCCGGTATTACGGCATCCGGGATGTCATCGTCACCCACTTCGACGAGCGGATGATGCACATGCCATGGCAGGAATTTGTCACTCAATATCTGGTAAAAGAGAACGGCGCGGTCCATCTGGTGGCGGGACACGATTTCCACTTCGGCTACAAGGGGGAGGGCAACCCGGAGCGGCTGGCCCAGCTGTGCGCAGCGCAGGGGATCGGCTGCGATATCGTGCCCAAGGTGGAACGGGATCACATCACGGTCTCTTCCACCTATATCCGCACGCTCATCGCCCAGGGGGAGATCGAGCGGGCCAATCAGTTTTTGGGACATCCCCACACGCTGACCGATCGGGTCTCCCACGGCAAGAAGCTGGGCAGCACACTGGGATTTCCAACGGTAAACCTGCGCTTTCAGCCGGGCGTACTGGTGCCTGCCTTTGGCGTGTATGCCACCCGTGTTTTTTTTGAAAACGGGGACAGCCGTCCGGCGGTGACCAACGTAGGGGTGCGCCCCACGGTGGACGACGGCGGCCGGGTCAACGTGGAGGGATTTATCCTGGACTTCAGCGGGGATCTGTACGGACAGACCATCCGCATGGAATTTTACAAGCGCCTGCGGGGGGAGCGGAAGTTCCCGAATCTGGAGGCGCTGCGCAGCGAGGTCATGCGCAACGCGGAACAGACCCGCGCCTATTTCAAGCGCACGGAAGAACGATAAACGCCTTGCGCGGCGCCCAAGTCCTTTTACGGACACTGGCCGCACACGCAAGCATATGAGCAAGCCCATGTAAGACACGACATTGCCGATCTGCCTGAGAGGGGAACTGCTATGCGCTATCGAAGAATGTACCCGGCCGCACTTTGCTTTGCCGCCTTCTTGGCGGCGATCGGGCTGATATTGGACGATCCGTCCAATATTCTGCCGGGCCTGTGGAAGATCATGATCACCGAGGACGCCCTGATCACCGATTATATGGAGATCGCCGGGGTGGGGGCGGCTTTTGTCAATTCCGCCCTGGTCACCCTGATCAGCATCGGCATCCTCTATCTGGCCAAGGACCCCATCAACGGCTATACGGTGGTAGAGATCGGATTGATGGCCGGGTTTGCGCTGTTTGGGAAGAATATCGTCAACATCTGGCCTATCATCGGCGGGACCTTCCTTTATGCCAAGCTGCGGCGAGAGCCCTTTTATACGTACGCGTCGGTCTCGCTGCTGGCTACCGCGCTCTCGCCGGTGGTCAGCTATGTGGCGCTGGACAACGGCTGGGGCAATCTGCCGGCAGGCGTTTTGGTGGGCATATTGATCGGCTTTATCCTGCCGCCCCTCTCGGCCTATACCTATAAGATCCAAAACGGAATGAATCTGTACAACATGGGCTTTGCCTGCGGGCTGCTGGCCCTGATCCTGGCCCCGGTGATGAGCTCCATGGGGGCCGACCTGTCCACCAATTACCACTGGGCCACCGGCTATAATCTCCCTTTGGGGGCGGCCATGGGCGGCATGTGTATCGTGTTTATCGCAGCAGGGCTCTTTTTCTGCAAGCGCCCGGTTTGGGCGGCCTGGGCGGGCTACCGACGCCTGCTCCAGACCACCGGCCGCGCCCCCAGCGATTACCTGCGCATGCTGGGCTCCGCCCCGGTACTGATCAACATGGGCGTCAACGGGCTCATCGGCATCGTGTTTATCCTGGTTACCGGCGGTGATCTGAACGGGCCCACCATCGGCGGGATCATGACCATCATCGGCTTTTCCGCCTTCGGCAAACATGCCCGGAACATTACGCCCGTCATGCTGGGCGTGGTGCTGGGCGGATTGCTGCTCCACCAGGATCTGGGCGCCGGCGCCATGCAGCTGGCCATGCTCTTCGGCACGACGCTGGCTCCCGTCTCCGGCTATTTCGGATGGCCGTTTGGGATCGTGGCGGGTTTTCTCCACTCAGCGGTGGTGCTCTATGCGGGATCTCCGGTGTCCGGCCTCAACCTGTACAACAACGGCTTTTCCGGCGGGTTGATCGCAATCGTGCTCTACCCCATCATCACCGCCGCCATCCGTCACCGCAAGCCGGAGCTTCAGGACGAGGATTACTTCGACGCATTCGAGCATGATACGCCCACCGTTCCGCCGCCCCCCGGAAAGGAAAAATGATCGGAATGCAAAAAGCGGCGCCGTCCTTTTGGACGGCGCCGCCCGGCTTATCGAAAGACCCTGAGACGACGCAGGAAAACAAAGCGTTCCTGCGAAAGGGAAACGCCCCGTGCAGGGCTTTCGCCGCCGCAGCGGCGAAAGGGACTGAAGATCCGTCTTTTCTAAGAACACGCGCCTTAGAAAAACCACCGCTCAGCCCGCAAACGTGCGCGCGCGGCGCGTGCGCTGCGGCGGGCTGCCCCCCTTCGGGAACAGGCCTGCTCGAGACAGCGCATAGTTACCTGGATGCGTCGTCTTGGGCAGGGGCCTTGGGCTTGTTGGGCTCCACCCCGTCGAAGACGGCTTTCGCACTGGCGCACAGGCCGGCCAGGCCCTGGATCTCGCTGGGAATGATGATCTTGGTGGCCTTGCCGTCGGCGGCGGCCTGGAAGGCCTCCAGGGCGCGGATCTTGACCACCTGCTCGTTGGGGTTGGCCTCGTTGAGAAGCTTGAGCGCTTCGGCGGTGGCCTGCTGGACCTTCATGATGGCCTCCGCCTCGCCCTCGGCCTTCATAATGGCGGCCTGCCGGGCTGCGTCGGCCCGGAGGATGACGGACTGCTTCTCGCCTTCCGCCACCAGGATCTGACTCTGCTTCTGTCCCTCGGCCTGGAGGATGGCCTCCCGGCGTTCCCGCTCGGCCTTCATCTGCTTTTCCATGGCGTCCTGGATCTCCCGGGGCGGGATAATGTTTTTCAGCTCCACCCGGTTGACCTTGATGCCCCAGGGGTCGGTGGCCTCGTCCAGGATGGCGCGCATCTTGGAGTTGATGATGTCGCGGCTGGTCAGGGACTGGTCCAGCTCCAAATCGCCGATGATGTTGCGCAGGGTGGTGGCGGTGAGGTTCTCAATGGCGCTCATGGGGTGCTCCACGCCGTAGGTATACAGCTTGGGGTCGGTGATCTGGAAGTAGAGCACAGTGTCGATCTGCATGGTGACGTTATCCTTGGTGATGACGGGCTGGGGAGCGAAGTCCACCACCTGCTCCTTCAGAGAGACGGCTTTGGCCACTTTTTCAATAAAGGGGACCTTGAAGTGGATACCGACGCCCCAGACGGAGTGGAATGCGCCCAGCCGTTCGATGACATAGGCCTTGGACTGCTGGACGACCTTAATGTTGGTGGCCAGCACCAGAATGACGAGTACGATGAGAATGATCACGATGATGGGAATGATCGGCGGCATGTCAGTTCCTCCTTTTTAAACCTGCGGCGTCCGCGCGGCTTCCGCCGCCGGCGTCACGATAACCTTGACTCCTTCGATCCGCAGCACCCGCACCTTGGCGCCCGAGGGGATCGCGGCCGCATCCGGCTCCGTCCGGGCGGTCCAGACCGCGCCCTGAACGGTGATCTGGCCCTGGGCCTTCAGGTTGTCGATGTCCTGCGTCACGATCCCCTCCGCCCCGATGACCCGGTCTGCATTGGTGGCTACCCGGGCGGGGTTGACGTACTTTCGGGCCAGCGGCCGCACGGCCAGCAGGCACAGGAACGAGACCACCAGGAACAGCGCGATCTGAAGCCAGATGTTGGAGACGAAGAAGGACAGAATGAGCGCACACAGCGCGCCCACACCGAACCAAATTGAGGTCAGCCCCACGGTAATTGCCTCGGCGGCGAATAAAAGCACCATGGCGACCAGCCAGAAGATACTGGGAACCGGCACAGGCACCCCTCCTTTTTCGGTTTCTGGTTCTATCCTAACACAGCGCAGGGAAAAAAGAAAGTAATTTCGCGTTCCGGATTTGCCAAGCACAGGGAAATCAGGTATACTATACTGGACTGAAATCAGAAGGCGTATGAGATGGAGCGGATCGGATGAAAGAAATGCTGCAATTGGCCGTGCCCACCCTGTTTGGGCTGGAGGGCCTGTGTGCCGAGGAGCTGCGGCGGCTGGAGCTGCCTGAGGTCCGGGCGGAAAACGGGCGGGTGCTCTGCCGGGCGCGGGCGGAGGATATTGCCCGGATCAACCTGAACCTGCGCACCGGCGAACGGGTACTGCTGGTGCTGGGCAGTTTCCCGGCCGGAAGCTTCGACGCTCTGTTTGAGGGGACCCGCGCGCTGCCCTGGGAGGAGTTTGTTCCGCGGGAGGGGAGCTTCCCGGTAAAGGGACATGCCCTCAATTCCGCCCTCCACGCGGTGCCCGCCTGTCAGGCCATCGTGAAGAAGGCGATCGCCGCCCGGCTGGGGGAGCGGTATGGATTGGAGCAGCTGCCCGAGACCGGGGCCCTTTACCAGGTGCAGTTTTCCATTATGAAGGACACGGCCACCCTGATGCTGGATACCTCGGGGCCGGGACTGCACAAGCGGGGCTACCGGGCGGTGGGCGTGACCGCACCCCTGCGGGAGACCCTGGCCGCCGCGCTGGTGCTGCTGTCCCGCTACCGGGGCAGGGACCCCTTCTGCGACCCGTTCTGCGGCTCGGGCACCATCGCCATCGAAGCCGCGCTGATCGCCAAGAACCGGGCCCCGGGGCTGTCCCGGGCCTTCTCCGCCCAGAAGTGGCGGTGGCTGGACGCCAAAAGCTGGCTGGATGCCGCAGACGAGGCCATGGACAGGGAATTCGGCGGGACGTATGACATCTGGGGAGGCGACGTGGACCCCAAGGCGGTGGAGATCGCACGGGCCAACGCCGTCAAGGCGGATGTGGAGGATCTGGTGCGCTTCGAGACGGCGGATGCCGCCCGGTTCCGGCGGGATACGCCCTATGGCCGGGTCGTCACCAATCCGCCCTATGGAGAACGCATCCTGGAGAAGCGGGAGGCGGAGGAACTTTACCGCGCATTCGGCCGGGCAGTACGTGGTCTGCCGGAGGGGTGGCGCGTGAGCGTGCTCTCCTCCCACACCGAGTTCGAGCGGACGTTTGGGCGCACGGCGGACAAGAAGCGCAAGCTGTACAACGGGATGATCAAATGCGATCTGTTCCAGTATGGAAGATAACGGGAAGGGAACTGCCATGAAGCATCGAAACGCAATCCGTCTGACCGCCGCGGCCCTGTGCCTGTGCCTGGCCGCGGCGTGCCTGTACCCGTCCGCCCAGGCTGCTCCGGCGGGCTCCACGGTCTGGGGATTCAGCGAGGGGATGGCCCTGTGCGAGTTGGACGGCAAATGGGGCTACGTAAACGCCGGGCGGGAGGTGGTCATCCCCATCCAGTACGACAGCGCCGTCTCCTTCTCCCTGGGACTGGCCGCCGTGGAGCTCAGCGACAAGCTGGGCGTGATCCGGCAGGACGGTACTTATCTCATCCGGCCCGAGTATGACAGCCTCATGCCCATCAACTGCGGGTTGTATGTCGTGCAGAAGGGGATCAAGTGGGGCGTAGTGAGCATCCTGCCCTTTTCCGACGGGCAGGGCGGAGCGACCCAGGTGCTCTATGATCTTTCCTACGACAGCATCCAGGTGGTGGAGCAGGGGGGCAGTCAGGTGCTGGAGCTGACCCGGAAGGGCGTCAAGACCATTGTGCCGCTGTTTGAGCTGCCCGGCATTCTGGCCCAGAAGGGGGCACCCTCCGCCCAGTTTCCGCTGAACCGGGGCAAGCTCCCCGGCTTTTCCGACGTATCCCCCCGGGACTGGTACGCCCTGTGGGTGGATGTGGCCTATAATGTGGGCCTGATGGAGGGCGTGGGCGGCAATCAGTTTGCGCCTGGCCGCACCCTGACCGTGGCGGAGGCCCTCAAGCTGGCCGCTACCCTGGAGAGCCGCTACCGGGAGGACGACTTCCATCAGCGGCCCGGTTCCGGGAAGGACTGGTACAGCGCCGCGGTGGACTACTGCATCGCCAGCGGCATCATCACCAGCGGAGCGTTCCGGGAGACGGACTATACCAGACCGGTCAAACGCTGGGAGATGGCCTGTATCTTTGCACACACCAGCCTGGCAAAGGGGATGCCCGCGCGCAACAGCCTGGAGCGTGTCCGCGCCGCCGTGCCCGACGTGGGCATGGGCACGCCCTGCGCGGAGGAGATTTACAGTCTGTATGCCAAAGGGGTCCTGGCGGGGGTGGACGCCAACCTGACGTTCCGGCCCGACGGCGCCCTCACCCGGGCCGAGGCGGCGGCCATCGTCTCCCGCATGGCCCGCACGGAACAGCGTATCACCCTGTGGAGCGTGAGCTTTTTCAGCCGTCCCGCGGCGCAGGACGCCCTGCCTGCGGAGAGCGCCGCTTCCGAGGAGGCGGGCCCTCTGCCGGAGGAGGCCCCGAGTCCCTGAACCTTCTCCAAGGGAGGATTGACCCGATGAAGCACCTGTTTATCATCAACCCCCATGCCGGGAAATACGACCGCAGCCATGAGATCCGGGAGAAAGTGGCGCGCGTTATGGAAGGGCGGGGGAAAGACTATGAGATCCTGGTCACCCAATACGCGGGCCACGGCCGGGAAGAGGTCCGCCGGGCGGCGGAGCTGGGAGAACCCCTGCGGGTCTATGCCTGCGGCGGGGACGGTACGCTCAACGAATGCGTCGTGGGCGCGGCAGGCGCCCCGAACGCGGCGGTGACCCATTACCCCACCGGTTCCGGCAACGACTTTATCCGGATGTTCGGGCCGGACACGTGCCGGTTCCATGACCTGGAAGCCCTGCTGGATGCGCCCCAGGAGAGCCTGGACCTGATCGATTGCAATGGGCACTTGGCCCTCAACGTCTGTTCCGTGGGGTTTGACGCGCGCATCGGTCTGGGGGCGGCGGACTTCAAGAAGCTGCCCCTGGTGAGCGGGAGCATGGCCTATCAGCTCTCCGCTCTGCGCACCATTCTGCAGGGCATCCACCGGCCCTACCGGGTGGAGCTGGACGGCGAGGTGCTGGCGCACAAGGAGTTTACCCTCCTGTGCGCCTGCAACGGCCGCTATTACGGCGGCGGCTTCAACCCGTCCACCACGGCGCTGCCCGACGACGGGGCGCTGGATTTTGTCATTATCAAGGCGGTCTCGCGCCTGACCATCCTGGCCCTGATCGGAACGTACGCCAAAGGCGGCGCAAAAGAGATCCCGCAGATCATCCTGCGCCGGGGCCGGGAACTGAAGATCATCTGCCGGGAGCCGGAGATGGTCAATCTGGACGGGGAGCGGGTCGACCTGTCTGAGCTCTCGATCCGGCTGTCTGCTAAAAAAGTGAATTTCTTTTTTCCGGAAGGTACCCACTATGATCCGGCCCGGCGGGGAAGAGTTTTAGAAAAAACGAGATAATAGAAGAAAAAGAAAGAGTCAAACTCTATTTTGAAGATAAATTGAAAAAACGGAATGGCACGTTGGAAAATTTACAAAATATTAAAAAATTAGGACTTGCGCAAATTAGCAAGTGAGGGTATTATAATAAGCGTGTTAGCACTCCGGTAAAATGAGTGCTAACACGCTTAACAAGTTTACAAGAAAATAACACATACATGAAGGAGGAACCCCAAATGAAGCTCAAACCCCTTGCAGATCGCGTGGTCATTAAGATGGTGGAGGCCGAGGAGACCACCAAGAGCGGCATCATCCTCACCGGCGCCGCGAAGGAGAAGCCCGAAGTGGCCGAAATCATCGAGGTAGGCCCCGGCGGCATGGTGGACGGCAAGGAAGTCACCATGACCGTGAAGAAGGGCGACAAGGTCATCACCAGCAAGTATTCCGGCACTCAGGTCAAGGTGGACGGCGAGGAGTACACCATCGTCCGTCAGTCTGATATTCTGGCTGTCGTGGAGTAAGACCCGCCCGGGGGAGTTTCCGTTCCCCGGATCGGAGTCCGCCATGCCGCGGAAGGCGGCACAGCGGGTTCCCCACCCAATGCCTTTGCACGGCAAAGGCGGCCGCCCGCCGGTGGCGGAGCAGGCAACGGCGTTCTGCGCAGGCGCACAGGAGGGATTGGCCGCAGGGACAAGAGAAGGCGCCCTGGGATGTGTCCTGCTTCGGAAGCATTCAAAATTCGATTCCGCTGAGGCGGAATTTACTTGGAGGTAATCGTTATGGCTAAGATTCTCTGCTACGGTGAGGAAGCCCGTCACGCGCTGGAGCGCGGCGTCAACCAGCTCGCCGATACCGTTAAGATCACCATGGGCCCCAAGGGCCGCAATGTCGTGCTGGACAAGAAGTTCGGCGCGCCCCTCATCACCAACGACGGCGTGACCATCGCCAAGGAGATCGAGCTGGAGGACCCCTTTGAGAATATGGGCGCCCAGCTGGTGAAGGAAGTTGCCACCAAGACCAACGACGTGGCCGGCGACGGCACCACCACCGCCACTCTGCTGGCCCAGGCCATCATCCGCGAGGGCCTGAAGAACCTGGCCGCCGGGGCCAACCCCATGGTCATGAAGAAGGGCATTGCCAAGGCCACCTCTGCCGCCGTGGAGGCCATCAAGGCCAATTCCAAGAAGGTCAACGGCACGGAGGACATCGCCCGCGTCGGCGCCGTCTCTTCCAGCGACGAGACCATCGGCAAGCTGATCGCCGAGGCCATGGAGAAGGTCTCCCACGACGGCGTCATCACCGTTGAGGAGTCCAAGACCGCCGAGACCTATTCCGAGGTCGTCGAGGGCATGCAGTTCGACCGGGGCTATATCACGCCCTATATGGTCACCGACACCGAGAAGATGGAGGCCGTTCTGGACGACGCGCTGATCCTCATTACCGACAAGAAGATCTCCAATATCCAGGAGCTGCTGCCCGTTCTGGAGCAGGTGGTGCAGTCCGGCAAGAAGCTGCTGGTCATTGCCGAGGATGTGGAGGGCGACGCCCTGTCCACCCTGATCGTCAACAAGCTGCGCGGCACCCTGAACGTGGTCTGCGTCAAGGCCCCCGGCTTCGGCGACCGCCGCAAGGAGATGCTGGAGGATATCGCCGTCCTCACCGGCGGAACTGTGATCTCCTCCGACATGGGCTATGAGCTGAAGGAAGCCACCATGGATATGCTGGGCAAGGCCCGCCAGGTGAAGATCTCCAAGGAGAACACCATCATTGTGGACGGCGCCGGCAGCGCCGATGCCATCAAGGGCCGCGTCAACCAGATCAAGAATCAGATTGAGACCACCACCTCCGATTACGACAAGGAGAAGCTGCAGGAGCGCCTGGCCAAGATGGCCGGCGGCGTGGCCATCATCCGCGTCGGCGCCGCCACCGAGGTGGAGATGAAGGAGAAGAAGCTGCGCATCGAGGACGCGCTGAACGCCACCCGCGCCGCCGTGGAAGAGGGCATCGTGGCCGGCGGCGGCACCGCCTACGTCAACGCCGTTGCCGCGGTCGAGAAGCTGGTGAGCGAGGTCGAGGGCGACGAGAAGACCGGCGTGCGCATCATTGCCAAGGCCCTGACTGAGCCTGTGAAGCAGATCGCCACCAACGCCGGCATCGACGGCTCCGTGGTGCTGGAGAAGATCCGCGAGTCCGGCAAGACGGGCTACGGCTTCGACGCCTATAATGAGGTTTATGTGGACATGATTTCCGCCGGTATCGTGGATCCCACCAAGGTGACCCGTTCCGCCCTGGAGAACGCCGCGTCCATCTCCGCCACCCTGCTGACCACCGAGGCTCTCGTCGCCGATAAGCCCCAGCCCCCCGCGCCCGCCGCACCCGCTGCCCCCGACATGGGCGGCATGTACTAAGCAGTACCCGTAAACCCTTGAAATAGCTCGATTCCGGCGCAGGAAAATGCGGATTTACGCCACACTTACGCCACGAAAAAAGCGCATAATAGGGTAACAGATACCCGGCACTCACGATTGTTGTGGGTGCCGGGTATTTTTATATGCGCCCACCTGGACATGACGCAGAACCGCTATATCCCTTGGACGATGGACGATTTGAAAGATTTCTGACAAACAGAGCGGAAAATGGCTCCCTCCATCTTGTGCTAGAGATTGGAAAATCGTATAATATGATTAGTGAAAATAGTAAGATAATCAGCCATGTCACGACAGACAAAGGAGGAATTTCTATGAATCGCAAAATCGTAGCTATCATGATTGTGGTACTCCTGTTATTCACTGCTGGCTGTAAGACAGAAGACACATTGGATGCCGATAGAGAGCAGATTTGCTCCGTGGAGCAGTTGGAAACGGAATCTATGACCTTATTGGAACAAGCAGAACACCGATTGACTAATGAGGACACCGCCAGCATTGAACTCTACACTTCGGCGCAGATCGCCCCCGATGGGCAAATGGGATGGGACTCCGGCGACACATGGCTGTTGCTTGTTCGGCAAGGAGACCAGGTTTTCCCGCTGTACAATGAATATGTGCAGTATGGGGAAGTACAGTTCTGGGTCTCTGAGCAAAACGGAAACGATGCAGAAAATCCGAAAGCGGAAGATTTGGAACACCACATCTATGTGATGGCGACCACCGGTGTGGGCTTTACCATGTACGATTATATTTGGGATGCTGAGAACAGCTGCTTTTGGAAGACAGTTTTGCTGAATCCCGACCATCAGTGGAATACGGTCCATTCCAACAAATACAATGTGTACGCTCCGCCCGCCGCCGCTTTGACCGAGGCGGAGATTGCAGAAGCGAATGCGTATTTTGCATCTATCGTCCGGGATGAAGATGAAACCATCACGCAGGTGCGGCCAGTCAGTTGTTTCTTTACTTCACATTATGACGATGTGAGCGCGTTGAACTTCGAGGAGTTTATGCGCTATTTCCCCGGTGATGGTGATAAAACCCCGGTATCGGATGCGGAATTTGAGGCGCTGAAAACCGTGGAGTGCTGGCCTTTCCAAGAAGTGGAGGAGCAGGACGATATGCCCGTTCCCATTCACAAATATTCTCGCAGTGCTGTGGATGCGGCGCTGATGGAATATGCTGGTATTACGACAGCGGATTTGGATACATCTGCCGTGGCCTATTTGGAAGAATACGATGCCTATTATAATTACACCTCCGACTTCGGCCCCGGTATGTTTCAGTGCATCCAGGGAGAGGTGGCCGGCGATGTCGTGCGGTTGTACAGCGAGCACAGTGTTCTAACATTGGAGAAAGCGGATGGGCACTATTGGATTGTGGCATTTCAGCCAAGTAACGGGAGATAAATGAGAGTTGGTATAGGGGTGTACGCCACAGACTGGCGTACACCCCTTGATTACCTCCAAGCCCAGGCCGCTCCCGCTGTCAATGGCGGCATAAGCCGTTTATCTTGACCATTGACGGTGGGAGCGGCCTGGGCTACTGGCAGGAACGGCAGAAAACCGCAAGATATGGAAGTGGTTTACAGATTGTTCACCAAGTGCAGGGCACTTTGTGCTATTCTATAATAGCCACAGAGTATAAAGGTTGAATTGTTTACAAGAGGAAAATCAAAACCCAAGAGGAAAGCCGCCTAACAGCGGCCACAACACAACGCAGGCGTCCCCCTGTGGGCCGCCCAGATGAAGCGGATGCGGAAAGACGGTTGCTGTACGACATTCCCGGAGTTCGCCGTGTGGGATGAGGCGTCGGAAAAGGGCTGCTCCGTGACTGATACCGACGAGCTGCTGTTCGATAGAAAGCTCGCGCTACTGACAAAGGCATAATGGAAATCCGGCGTCCTATACAGCATAGGGACGCCGGATTTTTTGTAAGCGAAAAATCCTTGACACTACCAGTTGGTTTTGTTGTTACTCCAAATCAAGCAAGAAATATTTCTTTGTTATAGTTTTCCTTCCTGACATAGAAAAAGCCACGGAGTTGTACCGAAACGGTAAGCTCCGTGGCTTTCCGGTTTATCTTGTTCTCTAGAAAGAAATATCAGGGAATTCCGTGGCGGAACCGTGGCTTATCTACCCTTTGTCTGCGGTTGGTCAGGTTCCTCTGTTCTACTGGCAAGGCCGATAATCTGTTTGTCGCCGCCGAAGGGAGGTGTCAGGACCCAGTATACGGTGAAGATATCCCCGCTATCTGCCAAAAGCTGATGTTTTGCAAACTTAGGCACATAAACCGTAGAATTCTCTTTCAGCTCAATGACCTCGTCTTCGATTCGGACATGGCCGCTGCCGGATGTGCAGATAAACAGTTCTCCTTCGGGATGCCAGGCAAAATTTGACTCAGCGCCGGGATGCATTTCTGTCATGCCAAGCGCAATATCCCGATTTGAGGGATCCAGCAACGGCGAAATGAGGCAGCGGCGAATTCGTTTTTCCGGATCAGCTGTTTCCACGGTAGGGGCATTTTCAAGGTTTCCAACATAATACACAGCAGTGCATCCTCTCTTTACCGGCAGTTGTTCTGCGGGATAAACGAAGCGCTTTCCGGTATTTTTGCCTATTCCCTAGCCACCACATTCCATATCTGTAAGGGAAAGCTTGCCCAGCCTTTGCCCCGGCCTGATATGGAATAATTACACACCGCAATAGGCGCTGAAGCCGCCGTCGATGGGAATCACAGTACCAGTTACGAAACCGGACAGCTCGGGATCCACCAGATACAGCAGGGTGCCGGCGCACTCCTGGGGATCGCCGAAACGACCCACGGGAGTACCAGCCAGAATACGCTCGGAACGGCCGGTGAGGGTACCGTCCTCATGGTACATGATATTGCGGTTGAGGTTCGTAACGAAAAAGCCGGGGGCCAAAGCGTTGACGCGGATGCCGACCAGGGCGAAATAGTTGGCAAGCCATGCGGTAAAGTTGCTGATGCCGGCCTTGGCGGCGGAGTAGATAGGCACAGTGGTGGTGGGGCTGATGGCGTTCATGGAGGAAATATTGATGATAGAGCAGCCTTCCCTGCCGACCATGTCCTTGCTGATGATCTGAGTGGGGATGAAGGTACCGATGAAGTCCAGACGGTACACCCAGTTGACCTTCTCCAGATCCAGGTCGAAGAAACTCCGGGTATCGTCGTTCATGTTTTCCAGAGTCAGCTGCTCATGACCGGTAGTAGCCATGGGGTGATGAACGCCGGCGCAGTTGAGCAGGATGTCGCAGGTGCCGAAATCCTGCTTCACCTGTTCATAAGCCGCAGAGATGCTATCCGCATCCAGAACATCGGCCCTATAGCCCTTGGCGATGCAGCCATTGTTGGTCAGCCGCTGAGCGGCCTTGTTGGCGGCTTCCTCGTTGATATCGAACAGGGCAACTTTGGCGCCGTTAGAGGCCAGAGCCTCGGCAAAGACACCGCTGAGCACACCGCCGCCGCCAGTAACGATCGCTACCTTACCGGGCAAATTGAAATTGTTGTTAAGCATAATAATCCTCCTAATTTTGCTTTTTATTAGGCCTTGTTTGAAAAATAAAAGTTGCACAATAAACCAAGTTATGCGAAGCTACGAGCATGAAACGATATGAATTAACAAAAGAATAATGGAAACGAATCAAGCCGCTGCTGCCGCCGGAAGAAACGGGGAAGCGGGGCCGTCCCCGGAAGGATAACCGGATCATGCTCAACGGGATGCTCTGGATCGTCCGGAGCGGTGCTCAGTGGCGTGAGCTGCCGGAGGCCTATGGCCCCTGGCAGTCTATGTACGCCCGATTCGCCAAATGGCGGGGAAAAAACGGCGGATAAGGCGGTTGGCCGTACCAAAGGCGGGTGGAACACAAAACTCCACGCGGTCGTAGACGGTTTGGAAAACCCGGTAAAGTTCCTTCTCTCCGCTGGAAATGCCCACGATTCGCTTCACGCTGTTGAACTGCTGAAAAAGGTCAGAATTAGCGAGAGTGCTGTGCTGGCAGACCGGGCCTATGGCGCCCGGACGATTCGGGAATATATTTGGGATCACAGGGCCAGCTATGTGATTCCGCCCAAAAGCAACGTTTCCGATCCATGGCCGGTAGACTGGTTCCTGTATAAGGAACGCCATCTGGTGGAGTGTTTTTCCAGAAAATCAAGTGGTTTCGCAGAATCGCCACCAGATATGACAAGTCGGATGCTTCCTTTCTGGCCTTTGTGTATCTTGCCTCCATTGCTATCTTGTTGGTTTAGCACAATCTCTGCCTTTTTCAGACAAGCCCTGAAATAATATGTGCCCTTACATTTCTATTCCAGGAACATCAGGTTTTTGAAGGTATGCTTTCAGGCAGTCGACAATGAAACCGTGATCGGCAACAGGGTGAAGATGGGATGCAAGGATAACGCCCACGATTCCTTCAAAGTTGTTGACCCGGATCGGAAAACCGCCGCCGCATAAGGCATATGTTTCGCTATCTAATCCGTGGTGCTCCAATGACTGGCCTTTCCTTTCCAACATATATGTAACGTAGAGAGAGCTTTTTTGCCAGTTGCAGACGGTGCGAAATTTCCGATCCATCCACCGTTGGTTGTTGAAACTGGTTCCGTCCGGCCCGTACTGGAAAATCACATAACCATTGGCTAACCGAATGCTGAATGCAATTGTGATCCCATGCTCTTTTGCGTATTCTGCCATGAAGGTACCTAATTGGTATGCTTCCTCGCCATCAAAGTGATGGAAGCGCAATTGATTTTCCTGTGTCTCCAAAATATCAAGCTCGATCATGGAGGTCAAATCACAGCCGCGACAGCGCGGATAAGGGTGTTAAGACCAACTGCGAGCAGAACTACGTCGACAATCCTCAGGAACTGCGCACGGTTAATTTTATTGAAGAGCTTATTACCGACAAGGAAACCGACCAAGGCGAAGGGCCAGCAGACTACCAGTGCGCTCCAAAGTTTGGGAGTCCAGGCCCCATTTATAAACTGGTTAACTGCATTCCAAGTATCCAAGCAAGCCCACACAGCTAGCATCGTGTTGCGGAACTTCGTCTTATCCTTTACTGCCGACAGGGTGTACACGGTAATCAGGGGCCCACCAATATTAAATGCACCATGAACCACACCACCGATGACCAGGCAAACGATACGCATGATCTTCTTTGTCATGGTATCCGGTGTGCCGTCCTCGGTTTCTTCCGTCCGCTTGAGTACATAAGGCACAAAAATATGCTGGTAAATTCGCATCAAAGCAATTACAACAACGGCCGCTCCGATGGCAATCTTTGCCGTATTTGGACTAATGACATAAAACAGGTACTGGCCTAAAATGATGCCCGGAGCACAAGCAATTAAAATTTTGGCCAGATCCTTCCACGACACACTGCGGATATTTCTGAGGGTCATCGTATAAGAGAACGGCAGCACAAGGTGTGTACCAAAGGGCACACCGACTGTGGTCCCTAAAATGCTGGTTGCAAATGGTGCCGAAACGACGACTGCTCCAAATCCAGCACACCCGTAAATGAAGTAGGCCACTATCTGTACCAGACCAAGAAGAATAAAACTACTTTCAAAAACCACTTTTTTCCCTCCTAATATAATATCTACTTCACTCGAACATAAACAACACTATCCGATTCAAGCGCATATATAAAGGCCATTTGTCCCATACCAGGGCTATTTACACCTATATCACGATCTCTGGTACGTAAAAGCGGGGAGATGCCGTGGACGATCCATTACCTCCTTTTTCTGAAAATAAGCCTTTATTCCGCGCAAAAATCACTATTGAAGGAATGTATCCGGCATAGCTTGTCCCTCAGCCTGTGTAAAGCAGAGAGCTGAAGGGCGGCCAGAACTGCATCAAGAAATAGCCTATCAGAATCACAACAACGGAAGTTGCAGCGCTGATTGGTATCCCGTAGCACATCATTTTCTTCGCATCCAGGCCGGATCCGACCGATACAGCGCGTGGACTGAGAGGCAGGATAAAGTTCTCACTGTATGCCATGATAATAATGAAAAAGTATGGAGTTGGATTCAACCCAGCGTCTACGGCAAATTGCAGGGCGATTGGCGTCATGATAGCCGCTGCTGCCAGAGAATCTGCAAGTTCTGCCAGAACTCGGGTTATGACCACCAAGAAAACGATTGTAGTAAGACCTCCATCCAGGGAAATATGTTGGGCCCAGTCCAAAACGATATCTGTGATTCCGGATTGGGCAATGGTAACGCCGAGAGCCGCACCGCCACCGCACAGACACAGAAGCCCCCAACTCGTTCCCGAGTGAACTTCCTGCCATGTAATGAATGGGGTATGGTCGTCTGACGAATGGAGTACAAAATTCAGGCACCCCAGAGCCAGGAGACAATAGGCGGGCGTCATACTAGGTAATAATTTTGCCAGCCATGGCCGGGCAAATATGACTACTATTGTGATGAGAAACAAAACGGCGCATATTTTTTCATCCCGTTTGATAGGGCCAAGTTCCTGATAGCTGCGCTGAAAATACTCTTTGCTTCCATCCAGACGTTTTATCTGTGATGGGATCAGATAGATACAGAGCAGCAGGAAGAGACAGGCAATGATATAGTATGGAAGTATAGCAATGAACCAGTCCAGATACATAAATTCTGTACCAAAGAACTCCTCATAAATATCAAGGGAAATAATATTCTGTGCCCCCCCCAACGGTGTAAGTACGCCGCCAAGTGCTACGCCCCAGCAAATGGACAAAAGTATTGGGACAGCTTCCTTGCTTTTGGAGATATCTTCGCAGCCAACAGTTCGAAGCATCAAAACCGCCAGTTGTGTCAGCAGGATGCAGACCACAATATTGGGGAGTACTGTAGAGAACAGGGCACTGAGGGCGAACCACACAGCAATTTGAACCTTCATTGATAATCCAATCATGGAGAGAAGTTTCAGCGCAATACGGCGGTCCAGCCCGGTTTTTGCCCAAGGCATAGTTACCAATCCGGCTCCAAAAAGAAGTATGATACCTTCAGAGAAAAAGTTCTTTACGACCGCTTCCATCGGAACGATTCCACACAGTGCGTTGACAATAAACGGAAGTAATGCTGTAACTGCCAGATTGACCGGGCGCGTGATCCACCAAAGTACCATCCAAAGCAGCAGTCCGATCGCCTGTGCCTCGGAACGCCCTATCACAGCGGACAAGGTCAGGGTCGCCGCTATGAAAACCGCTGGTCCTGCAATCAGAAGTGCTGTTTTTGCGCTTCGCTTCACTGCGCATACCTCCTTGATTATTATAGTGGAAGTCGCTTGGCATATACTTAATCAGATGTTCGTAAAAGTTAACCTTTCATGGTTCCGGTGTCCAAAAACCTTTGATGCCAAGACAATGCCTTTGCCAGGTCGTGGGGCGTGTGTTTATCCGCTGCATTCTTGCACGCACATTCATAATAGTTTCGCAGCATGGGGCGATAATCGGGATGCGCACAGTTTTCGATCAGAAGTTCCGCCCGCTCTCTCGGGGCCTTCCAGCGCAGGTCGGCGATCCCTTGTTCTGTAACGACTACCGCTACGTCATGCTCCGGCTGGTCCACATGGGAAACTATAGGTACAATGCAGGAGATCAAGCCGTTTTTGGCAAGGGACTCCGTAGCGAAAATGCTGATCCTTCCGCTGCGAGCAAAGTCACCGCTGCCTCCTAATCCATTCATCATCTTGGTACCCATGATGTGGGTGGAATTGACATTGCCGTACAAATCCACCTCGATGGGCGTGTTGAGCGCGATCACACCCAAACGCCGGATGACTTCCGGATGGTTAGAGACCTCGTTGGGGCGAATGACGATTCGGCTGCGGAAGTCCTCTATATGATCATAAAACCGCTTCCGACTGTCCTCGCACAATGCCACCGAACTGGTGGAGACAAAATCGAGCACTCCCGTCTCCAGCAGACCAAATGCCGCGTCCTGCATGACCTCGGTGTACATACTCAGCCCACGGAACCCGCTGGAGGCCAGGCTGGCCAGCACGGCGTTCCCGACAGAACCAACACCGGATTGGATTGGCCCAGGATTCTTGGGAAGTCTCCCTTCTGCAATCTCCTTCTGAATAAACTGGACAACATTCTCCCCGATTTTCCGGGTGGCGGGGGTAATTGCCTTAAACTTCTGCGCGGGCTCCTGCTCTCTGGTCAGGACGATTGCAGCAATCTTCTCCGGAGAGCACGGCATATATGGGGTACCAATCCGGTCGCTGGCTTTGTTAATTGGGATAATTTTTGCATGTGGCGGCAACCCCACGTCAAAGATATCGTGCATTCCTACCAATCCCATGGGAAGGGTTTCATTGACTTCTACGATCACCTTATCCGCGTTTCTGACTGCCGCATCGGCAGAACCGGCAGAAGCACCGAAATACAGGCCGTCCTCCGTCACTGCGGTACATTCGACAATGGCGACATCGATCCTGGGGCCGGTTTTCTGATTCATGTTCATGGGAAGCTCGGAGATATGGATATCGCTGAACAAAACTGAGCCGCCGTTGATCGCATTTCGCAGATCCGGGTTTGATTGATGGCCATACCTACGCTTCAGGAGGCCGGCGCGAACCAGCGCACCATCGATCTCATCGCCGACCGCGGCACCGACGATCAGTGTCAAGTCCCTGGCATGACCGGACTGTACCAGTGCAGTGGGGACGGCCTTGGGGTAACTGACGTTGGTAAAGCCACTGACTGCGAGAGTCATCTGGCTTTTGATGAACTGCGCCGCCTGTTGCGCCGGCATAATCTTTTCTCTCAGAGATGCTGCAACTCTTTCCATCGTGCATATTCCTTTTTTATGATTTATGTCATCTAAACCGGACGCTGCCGGCAGTGATCCCGTCCGTTCGTTCGTGACACAGTACCCGGGACACTATTACTGCCAGACCTGATCCATATCGGGCATCACAGACTCCTCACAGGGGTAACCGACGCGGGTGATGTTCATCAGGTGGAAATAGCTTAGATTGCCTGAGAAGCTGTTGTTGCCCCAGGAACCGCATCCCAGAGTGGTGGTGGGAACAAATCCGTTGTTGGGGCTGCCGCCGCCGGTTGTTCCGGAGGGCTGATTGACAACCACGCGGCAAACGCTACACTGCAACGCAGCATACTGCACATGCTCAGGATTATTGGAATGGACGCAGATGCTGTGCCCTTTCCCCTCGTGCTCCAAGTTCTCTACCATCATGGCCACGCCCTGCTCAAAAGTGTCATAAGCCATTATGGCAACCACAGGGCACAACTTTTCACGGCACAGCACATCGCCGGAGCCTGTAGCCGCTGCCGGCACGACCAGTACGCGGGCATCCGCAGGAACGTCCTTGATTCCAGCACCTTCCGCCACACCGGCGGCATTGCGGCCGACCACAACGCGGCTGAAAGCGCCGTCCGGGAACAGCCCCTTACGCAACTGATCCACGGCCTCGGGGGCATCAATATAGAATGCACCCTGCTTCTTCATTTCCTCAACAAAGACGGTATACTTGTTCTTGGGCACGAAAACGCACTGTTCGCCCAAGCAGATTAGACCGTTGTCAAAGCTGCGGCCGGTAATGATCTTTTCGGCAGCCTCCGCCAGGTCGACGTCGTCGTCCACGATGCACTGCACATTGCCCTGGCCGACACCCAGCGCCGGCTTTCCGCTGGAATAGGCCGCCTTGACCATGGCCATGCCACCGGTGGCAACGGTAACATCCGCGCCGCTCATCAGGCTGGCGCTGTTTTCAATGGTAGCATTCTCAATGCACAGTACCAAATCCTCAGGGAAATCCAGCTTCGCCAGTTCTGTCCTGAACATTTCGGTCAGCAACTTGACACATTTGGTGGCGCGAGGGTGAGGAGAGAAGATCACAGAGTTTCGGGTTTTGAGGGCAAATGCCGCATTACTCATTGGTGTCACAACGGGGTTGGTGGAGGGAATCAGGCTGGCCACAACACCCATCGGCTTCGCGATTTCCAACATACGGCGGTCTTCCATGCGGTTAATGATACCCACGGACTTTTTGTCCTTAAGATCATTCCAGATTAAGGCAGACTTGTTGCGGCACTTGGCGATCTTATCTTTCAAATTGCCCATGCGGGAGTCCTCCACAGCCAGGGCACCCAGCATCTCAGCATTGTCATAAACTGCCTTGCAAACTGCGCGGGCGGCGGCATCAGCCTGTTCCTGCGTTGCAAACTCGAATTTTTTCTGAGCCACCTTGGAACGGGCAATCAGTTCTTCCACTGTCATAGTCTCACTCACTCAAATACATTCCTTTCTGTAACAGATGCCGGTATGGATCAGATCCGGCTGTCTTCGCATAGTGTATAGTTTTGCATTTCCCACGCCGCCCGCGAACCCATCTGGCAGCGAATACTTTTTCCGGACAGATGGGCTGTGCGGTCAAGCTGCGGTCTACCCGTGCGTCTCATCTTTTGCATTTGTGCCGACTGTGCAGTGAATTCCCTGCCGATTAAAATAATCCGCAAATTCACTCACACACTTTTGAAAAGATTTTCTATTGAACTTAACATCCACCATCGGGTAGGGTATTCCAAGCGAGGCATACTTTTCTTCTCCCAGCCGCATATAACTTAAAAGCTGAAGAACGCTGACTCGGTTGTGGAGCTCATGGAGGATGAACTCCGCCGTGGCCTCCATATTCTCCATATTATCGTTTACCTCCGGGATCACAGGAATCCGCAGAATAAGCGTTCGACCTTCATCAGTCAGCCGTTTCAGATTGCGTAAAATCGTTTCATTGTGCACGCCTGTATACTTCCAGTGGATCTGCGTATCCATGTGCTTAAGGTCTGAAATAATGACATCGGTATAGGGGAGTATTTTTTCAACCTCTTCCCACGGAGCAAAAAACGTGGACTCAATACAGGTTTGGATTCCCTCGTCCTTACAGGTCTTAAACAATTCCGCCACAAAGTCGCTTTGTAGAAGCGGCTCCCCGCCAGATACCGTAACGCCGCCTCCGGAGCGGTCATAATATCCGCGATCTTTTCGGATCTCCGTCATACACTCCTCTACAGTCATCGAAACGCCCCATTGCTTGATAGCCTCTGAGGGGCACGCTTTTACACAGGCAAAACAATTAACACATTTGCTGCGGTCTATCGCGGCAATCTTCCCGCGGTAAAAATACAGTGCGCCTTCCCGAGGGCAAACTTCTTCGCACGCATTACATTTCCGGCGCGAAATACATTTTGTTCTATATACCCCCGTTTGTATGACACGCATTGCCCCTTCCGGATTGCTGCACCACCTGCATTTGAGTGGACACCCCTTTAAAAACAACTCCGTTCTTAGACCCGGTCCATCATTTATAGTAAAACGCTGAATGTTGAAAACAGTTCCTTTTATAGATAATCACGTCTCCTTAGATAAAGGCGTTCAACGGCAAGTGTACACCCGGAGCTGATACCTGGCGGCTGGCTTTGTCCGCTGAAGCCTTACGGAGAGAATTGCCCCGTTTTTCCTGATAAACAGCCATTACCATCTATGTAAACTCATCTATTTCTGAAAAACGGGGCCGATTTCTCCCAAATAATTCCTATGAAATATTAACATTGTCTGAGTCAACCTGGTTCATGATCCGTCTGACCTGGAAGCATAAGTTCTGGAATCCGGCGGTTCCGAGGGTTAAAAATGCAGTTCAGTCCGCTGAATCAGGTCTTTCTGCAGTGGTTTGCCCAGTTCGACAAAATACGCGCTGTAGCCGGCAACTCGAACCAGCATATCCTTGTAGTCCTCGGGGTGTTTCTGTGCAGCCCGCATGGTCTCGGAGCTCATGATGTTAAATTGGATGTGCATACCGCCCCTTTCGAGGTACTCGTCAATGAAGTTAATCAGGTTATCTCTGCCCTGCACCCCGGCCACTGCGTCTTCGGGGAAGCGGAAATTCATCAGAGTTCCGTTGGTGGCAAGGCTGTGATCCACTTTACACACAGAGTTGGCAAGCGCGGTGGGGCCTTTGATATCATGAGAACCGCCGTCGGTATGCACAGCGCCCATGTTGTCCGAGATGGCTTCTCCCTTCTTTCGGCCATCCAGAGAGGCATTCATGAACATACCCATGCCGACATTGGCGTTGACCGAATAGACACCCGGTCTGAACTCGCCACCGCGGGCGTTCTTCCGTCCGGAAACGCGTTCGCAGAAGCGCTCAAAGAGTTCCTTGAAAATCTCATCCGCATAATCGTCATCGTTTCCATAATGGTGGACTTTAGAACTGTTCACCAGCTGATAGAGTTTCTCATGTCCTTCCCAATTATCTTTGACAGCTTGGAGCAGTTCGGCACCAGCGCATACCTTTTTTTCGAATACCAACTGCTTGATGGTGCAGAGGATATCCGCGCAGGTTCCCAGACCGCTGGCCTGCGGCCCGGTGCCGTTGTATACAGCGCCGCCCTCATTCAGATCTTTGCCGGACTCCACACAAGAGGAAAACAGACTGGAGGCATAAGGCACAGGTTTACGGTATCTGTGGGCACGCTCTTCGGTATTCATGGTGCTGCACACCTGATCCAGCCAATAGTCAAACTGTTTATCGACGCTCTCCATGACCTCATCAAAGTTTTTGTAAGTGAGCAGGCTGCCGGTATCGGGACCCAGGCGTTTTCCGTCCAAGGTGCAGCCGCCGTTGATGACCATTTCCAACATTTTCGCTGTATTAATGTACGCGGCGTCGTGCCAGCCGTATTCCTTACCGGGCACGGCAAGTTCCACACAGCCCACGACCGCATAATCTCTGGCCTCTTCTAGGGAGCAGCCCTTCCGCATCATGCTGGGGATCGCCGATTTATCGTTGAAGAGTTTGGGATGGCCATAGCCGGCACGGATACACTCGACAGTCTTTACCTTTAGCTCATACGGGGTTTTCTCGTGCATGCGCACCAGCAGCCAGGGGCGCTCCATGCGGGTATGAACGGAAGCCTCCAGGAACATAAAGGTCAGATCGTTGGTAACGTCGTTTCCGGCACGGTCAACGCCGCCGATGGTCAGGCACTCGCCGCCCCAGTTGCGGCCATTCCGCACAACGATGGTACCTCTGTCCTTAAGTTTAGTGGGGTTGTTCAGTCGGACATACTGGACCTCCAGAAGCTCCTGGGCAAAATCCTTGGTAATCGTTCCATTTTTCATGTCTGCCTCATAGAAGGGGTACAGCCACTGATCCATGCGACCATAGGAGAGGGAGTGTCCGTTGCTCTCAATCTGGAGCAGAGAGGTGGCAACGGAGAACAGCTGCAGTGCCTGCCAGAATGTCTGCGGCGTACCGGCAGAAATCTGCCTACAGTTTTCCGCAATCGTCTTCAACTCACCCTTGCGTTTGGTGTCGTCCTCCGCCCTAGCCTTTTTCTCCGCCAGATCTGCATAGCGCAGAAGATATTTCTGGCTTGCCTTGAGCATCATCAAAGAGGCCTCGTACTCGTCTCTCTTTTCATCGTACTCGGGGTCCTTCTTGGTAAGTCTGGCATAAGCCTCATCCACTTCTTGGATGATCCCGGGATATCCCAGCTTCATCAGGCGGACATAGTCTATGGTGTAGTGTCCCACGCCTGCGTAATGGTACAGATTGGTCTGGAAGATCTTCTCGCCAGACTGAGATCCGATGCGCTGGGCTTCGTCCAAGCGGGAGTCGACATAATCACATACCGTCTTGCCCTCCCAATACTTGCACAGTTCCACCAGTTCCCTGCGGTCTTCATCGCTTCTCATGTAGTACTGATCATGAGGACGTTCCTCGAAGGGATAGTGAAGAACTTCATCGATGATCCACTTGACGGAAAACTCCGGGTAAATCGGAGCGGCCTTACCGGGAGCGGCGATTTCGCCGATGATCAAGTCATCGTCATAGATCTCAAGATCGACATTTTCCAGAACGTTCTCGAACGCGTAGGCGCACTGGAGCTTTCGAGAGCAGTCCTCATGTTGTTTGTAAGCCTCAGTAACCAGCCGCAGACGCTGCAGGTCAATGTCATAGGGTTTTGCAAAGAACGCCTTCATCAGACGTTCCACGCGGGGATAGGGCGTCCAGGAGCTGTGGCCGACCTTGTAGCCGATGCCATAGTTTTTGTCATATGGCTCTGTACCGCAGGCTGTCGTGTAAATTTTTTTCATCATCAATCCTCCTCGATGTATCCTTGTTTTTATTCTTTAGCACGTGTACAAATGTTTTTTGCACATCCTTTTTTCATAAAAAAGCATAACTGATTTTTTGTTTTTTGTGAAATATGGATTATCAATGGAGAGGCATAACATTATATTATATACTGTTTTTCAAAAAATCGTATTGCCACAAGCTCCTTTTTGTGGTATATAACAATATTGGGTGGCAGTTTTTAAGAACCATCAAAGAGTCTTAATTGGTTCTGCTTTCTGTTTGCCGACTCAAATATCCCGAGGTGCTTGAGTAGCGGATACGCAACACCGGTACCTCCTGCTCTTGCTTGAAACGGAAAGATTCATTTCGTCCCGGATTTTTACAGGAGGAAAACTTAGGTTATGCATCCGATTATCGAAATCAAGACCATTATGTATATGCGTGCCATCGCCCGTGAAGGGAGCTTCCAAAGCGCCGCGGAAGCCTTATACACCAGCCAGCCAGCCTTATCGCAATACATCAAGAGGGTCGAGGATGAGCTGACATTTCCCCTTTACGAGCGTGATCGGGGACGCTGTATTCCAACAGCTGCAGGCACAGTCCTGCTGGAACACGGAAAAGCACTTCTGGAAAATTATGAAAGCATGTTGGAAGAGATGAAGACCGCCGCTAATGTGAAGGATGTTCGGATTGGCTGGCCCACCGGATATACCCTTTTGTATTTCACCAAATTGTTTTCTTACATGGAGAACAATTTTCTTGTAAATGCTCACATACTGGAGGATTCGGTGGAAGTTCTCTTATCCGCATTGCTTAAGAAAGACATTGACCTGCTTTTCACACCGGCCATTTACGCTCATCCGAGCATGGAATACGTCACTGTGAGGCATGAGGAATTTTATTTGGGCGTTCCGAAAAAACACGAAATAAATGCCCTTCTCGCACAGACACAGATGGATGATGGTTTCGTGGATTTATGTCATGTAAAGGGTCTGCCTTTTCTTTTAATTGACGCAAAGGCATACACCGTATTTTTTTATGACCTGTTCCGCTACTTTGATTGGATGCCCAATGTCATATTTGTCTGCAAAAACTGGGATCGCGGATTTAACCTAGTCGCCCAAGGAGAATGCTTGGCCATCCTTCCCTATTGGTACGCCGACCGTAACAATGAGAATGTCATTTTTTACCGGATTAAAAACAAACGGAGCACTTATCGCATTTTCGCGTGCGCATACCGCAAAAACGCAATTATTTCCAATCCGATGCAGGCGGTCATTAACTATATGATGGAACATGCGGGAGACGAATACGCAGGAACACCCATCGATCAGGAGACGCTCCCTCTGCATTTTCGTTTTTAGCTTTTCTTTTCCCAACGTAAGCTTGCATACATTCAGGGGCGTGGTTGCTGACGCTTATTACGCAAAAGCGGTTGCTTGGGCCAAGCTGAATGGTATTAGCAGCGTAGCAGCGGCATCGGCGGCGGTCTGTTTGCCCCCGCCAGCAACTGCACTCGTGCCCAGATCATGGCCTTCCTGTACCGCAGTATAAAGTAATGCGTACTGAACAAAACCGAAAGCCTTAAATTCCAAGGCTTCCAAGGGCAATTGGCTTTGTTCAAATGCAAGGCTTTCGGTCAAATGAGCCAGAAAACCTTGCATCTTCCGTTGGAGCAATACGGCGCTCCAACGGAAATACGCAAAAAGGGCCATTTAGAGCCCACTTTGATGAAATATGCAGCAGTGGCCGCACGAATAAACCGCTTGGCGGTTTATTCAGTAAATATTAGGGCTTGTTTGAAAAATAAAAGTTGCACAATAAAGCAAGTTATGCGAAGCTAAGGGCATGAAACGATATGAATTAACAAAAGAACAATGGGAACGGATCAAACCGTTGCTGCCGCCGGAAGAAAC
>NZ_JANGBE010000090.1:0-426 GCF_024462255.1 Flavonifractor sp. DFI.6.63
GTTATATTACAAAGGAGGATATATTATGAAGTTTAAAAAGTTATTATCAACAGTAATGGCAATGGCTATAGTTTCTGCGATAGGTGTAAATGCATTCGCCCTAGACAAGAGTGTGACTGTGTATAAGAATATAGCTAATAATGAGTTTTATACAGGAATGGGCGCACATGCAACCGAGGCATTTTCTAACGGGATAGTAGTGAATAATAATACAGACCTAAAGTTGGAAAGGGTGAAAACTAAGAAAATATATGTAGGTATATTTAGTGGATATATTTCTGAACTTACTTTGCAAGAACAGCCAGGCACAATTGATGGATATGAGTTTGATTTCACAGGAACAAATGTCACACCAACAACTCTTGCAAATACTTCAAGAAAGTATTACAGTGGTCAGGCTAAAATAAAAGTAGCTGGAATAACACA
>NZ_JANGBE010000091.1:0-406 GCF_024462255.1 Flavonifractor sp. DFI.6.63
GACATGTGGTGCATGGCCCTGGGCTTCGGCCTGCTGTGGATGGTCACCGTCGGCATCGTCAGCCAGTTCGTGCCCCGCATGATCAGCGTGGGCAATTCCCAGCCCACCGCCCTGATGATGCTCACCGTGGCCGCCGTCGTGGGCCTGTTCGGCAGCTACTTCTGGGGCTGGCTGGATCAGAAGGTCGGCACCAAGACCGCCAGCGTGGTCTACTCCGCCTCCTACATCATCGCCCTGCTGCTGCTCATCTTCGCCAAGCTGCCCATCTTCACCTACATTGCCATCGTCTTTGTGGGCCTGGGCATCGGCGGCCTGCTGAACCTGATGCCCTCCATGGTCATCTCCGTGTACGGCAAGTATGACTTCACCGCCGCCAACAGCCTCGTCTCTCCCATCGCCTCCCTGC
>NZ_JANGBE010000092.1:0-399 GCF_024462255.1 Flavonifractor sp. DFI.6.63
CTGGAAACAGTGGAAAACCAGTGAGAAAAGGATGTGGGGGTTAAAGAAACTTGGCGTACCCGAATGGATGGCAAGACAATCCGTAGGATTTGCAGACCATTATCAGGCGGTAGCAAAAACAGCCGGACTTCGCAAGATAACAAAAGAAATCCTCGCAAAGCGAGGACTCATTAGTTGTTTAGATTATTACATGAATTGAACCGCCGTATGCCGAACGGCACGTACGGTGGTGTGAGAGGGAGGAGAAAGTCCTCCCTACTCGATTTACATTTATCTGATCTTTGTAGTATACTTTTGGATGAATCAACACGAAAATTTTTTGAAAGTTTTGGTGTTGATATGGATAAAGTATATGTTGAATTTATTCCGGTCTTTACTGAGGCTGAAGAGGGCGCGTTT
>NZ_JANGBE010000093.1:0-385 GCF_024462255.1 Flavonifractor sp. DFI.6.63
TTCTTCCACAGTTTTAAGGAATTCATTAGTAATTTCAACATTATTGTGGCATACCTGACGATAACTTTCCATGAATGCTTTTTCTATGGCTTCTTCTTCAATCCCTTTACTATGCGGACAATACTTCTTTCCGTTTTTAGTAGCATTGACACACTGCCATATAACTTTTGTATACTCTGAACTCGAATGCCAATTTCTTCTTGAAAGATTATGACCACAAAATCCACATTCAAGCATACTGCTAAAAGCATATTTTCTTGAATACTTTTCTCTCTTACCGCCATTATTAGCAACGGTATTTCTGTTTTTTGACCTTCTTAATCTAATACCTTGAGCTTTTTCAAAATCTTCTTCCGAAATGATTGGCTCGTGATGGTTCTCTATA
>NZ_JANGBE010000094.1:0-381 GCF_024462255.1 Flavonifractor sp. DFI.6.63
CCATCACAACATTGGCCGCCTGACCAACCGGGTTTTTCCCCCGGTAGCGCAGGCCGGACACGAAGTCCGAAAAAGCATTGGAATCCCGATAGGTCGCCCGCTGGGCCTCCCGGACGGCATAGGCCCGTGCGGCGTCCATAGCCGAAGCATCCACAGCCCCGTCCGACAAAGCCTGTGCGGTGATACCGTTTGCCTTCAGATACCCTGCCAGCGCCCCCGCATAGGCCGGCCTGGAAAACCAGGTGTCCTCCACATCCATCGCTGCGCTGTTGGCCTTTCTCACGGCTTCCAACGGAAGCGTCCGGAAGATCGTCCGGTACCTGTCGATCTTCCCCATGGCGCTCTCGCTGTACTTCCCGCCGCCAAGCAGCTGCTCCTGCA
>NZ_JANGBE010000095.1:0-381 GCF_024462255.1 Flavonifractor sp. DFI.6.63
TTAGCTGATATACCCTCTGCTAAGAGCCTTCGGAGAACGCACGCACCTGTTAAGGTGTATATGTGCGCCCTTGTAAACAAGGGACTATTCCTCTGTTTCCATTTCTTCCTCTTGATTTTCTGTATTTTGATTTTCGCTTTCTTCTCGCTTCTCTATGATTTTTAAGATTTTTTGATTGATTGCTTCTTTAATGTTTGAAAATGTGATTAGCTAATAAAATTCATCTTTGGTAAAGTCCTTGCTGGCGGTAAAGATACTTTCAAAATCTTCCTGTTTTTGCTGACTGATTAGCTTTTTTCTTTTGTTTTGTAACTGCTTGATTTCTTCTTCTGCCATTAAAATTTTTTCATCTATATTTTTCATTTTCTGTTTTCCTCTCTT
>NZ_JANGBE010000096.1:0-380 GCF_024462255.1 Flavonifractor sp. DFI.6.63
GGCGCGCATACCGCTCTGACCACCATGGCTTTCGGTAATCAAGGGATTCAGGCCAGAATCCGCCCTGCTTTCCAGCGCCATTCTTGACTTTGTCGAAAAACGCTTACACAAAATTTTACACCCGGCCAATCGTTGGTCATTTCCAGCGGAGAGAAGGAACTCCACCGGGTTTCCCAAACCGTCCACTACCGCGTGGAGTTTTGTGTTCCACCCACCTCTGGTACGGCCAACCGCCTTATCCGCTGTTTTTTTTCCCGCCATTGGCGCTTTCATGTACCTTTACACAGTGGAGTCTACGCTCAGATTCTCCATGTCCGCGTCCCCGGACAGCGCGTGAAATACTGCCTCCAGTGTGCCGTCATCCCGCCACTTGGAGAATC
>NZ_JANGBE010000097.1:0-379 GCF_024462255.1 Flavonifractor sp. DFI.6.63
GTAGTACCGAGGCCCAATGTCAAGCTACAGTAAAGCTCCATGGGGTCTTTCCGTCCTGTCGCAGGTACCCGGCATCTTCACCGGGACTACAATTTCACCGAGTCTGTTGTTGAGACAGTGCCCAAATCGTTACGCCTTTCGTGCGGGTCGGAACTTACCCGACAAGGAATTTCGCTACCTTAGGACCGTTATAGTTACGGCCGCCGTTTACTGGGGCTTAAGATCACTGCTTCGATTGCTCTAACAGATCCCCTTAACCTTCCAGCACCGGGCAGGCGTCAGCTCCTATACATCGTCTTGCGACTTAGCAGAAACCTATGTTTTTGGTAAACAGTCGCTTGGGCCAATTCTCTGCGGCCCCATTTCTGGGGCACCCCTT
>NZ_JANGBE010000098.1:0-371 GCF_024462255.1 Flavonifractor sp. DFI.6.63
ATGAAGACCGGCGTGCGCATCCTGTGCACCTTTACCCTGGTCCTCACCGGCCTGCTCTACATCTGGTTCGGCCACGTGAACTCCCCCGTGCTGTTTTTGGTCTGCCTGACCCTGTTCACCTTTATTTCCAACGCCTTCGGTCTGATCGGCACTTCCACTCTGATGAACAACTGGTTCCCCCGCAAGAAGGGCATCGCCCTGGGCTGGGCCACCATGGGCGCCCCCCTGTGCACCGCCACCTTCGTCGCCATCCTCTCCGGTCTGTTCGGCAAGTTCGGCGTCCCCACCGGCTGCACCATCGTGGGCGTGGTCGTCGTCATCTTCGGCCTGGCCTCCCTCGTCTGGGTGAAGGACTATCCCCACGACGTGGG
>NZ_JANGBE010000099.1:0-370 GCF_024462255.1 Flavonifractor sp. DFI.6.63
CGGAGTTCCTATAGTGGTTTCTTTGTATTTCCCTTTTACCATAACTCCAGCTCTTAGATACTTAGTTACAAGAGATATTACATCCGGGTCTTTCACCGTTTTACCTACAAGGTACATAAGTTTGTCCTGTGGTACGTTATCAAAGAACTTTTCTAGGTCAATGTCCACTACGTATGTGTATCCATCATTTAGATATTCTAGTAGCTTTACTATTGCTTGTTGTGCTCTTCTACCTGGTCTAAAACCATAACTATGTTCACTAAACTGCGGCTCAAATATTGGTGTTAGAACTTGGGTAATTGCTTGTTCTATGATTCTGTCTACTACTGTTGGAATTCCAAGATTTCGTACTCCACCGTTTGGTTTTGGT